>JBDTCL010000001.1:0-2588 GCA_039923595.1 Antricoccus sp.
TTCATTAGCGGTTTTGGTTTTACCGGCATCGCCGTTGCGCTGCTAGGCCGCAATTCGCCCGTCGGGATGTTTGTCGCGGCAATAATCTGGGCGTTTTTAGACACTGCCACTCGTGGCTTTCAGATCATTGGTATCTCCAACAAACTATCGGCGATCATGCAGGCGGTCGTGTTGCTCGCTGTGGTGATCGCGTACACGGTCGTTTCCCGTAAGAGTCAGGCTGCAGAAGCGAGATCTGTTGCGGCGAGTACGCAAACTGCGGTGCCTCAAGACTCCGGCGAATCTGTCCCAGCCGATTCACCAGAGGTCGAGGCCGTTGTCTCGTCGAACCCACCAGAGCCACGACGAGAAGGCGAACCGATACCTGACACTCGTCTTGACACCACTGAGGGGGATCAACGATGACCACGGCGATACCAGGTGGTGTGGATGGCGCGCAGAGCTCGCTGATCGATCCGTCAACCGAGGAGCCCCGGGCGCGCAATAGGCGCATGAGCACCAGAACCAAAGTCCTGATCATGCTGGGTGCTTTCGTCGCATTCTGCATTGTCCGTTGGGCGACAGGGGCAGATCAATTCACGTCGGTCGGTTCGGTATCGGCTGCCCTAGTGTTGACCATTCCGATTGCTATGGCTGGACTCGCTGGACTCTGGTCTGAGCGCGCAGGCATCGTTAATATCGGTCTTGAGGGCATGCTGATAGCGGGCACCATCTTCGGTGCCTGGATTGGATCATCAACTGGACCTTGGGTTGGAGCGATCGCCGGGATTATTGGAGGGGCGCTTTTCGGGTTGATACATGCCATCGCGACGGTGACGTTTGGCGTAGATCAGATCGTGTCCGGGGTGGCGCTCAATATTTTGGCGACCGGCGTTGCTGGTTTGCTGGCTGAAACGTTCTTCAAAGAATCTAATGGCAAGCAAAGTCCGCCCGTCGGTCAAATAACTAAAATCACGCTGCCGTGGAAATCCGGATTAGACAGTTTGCAGCGTAAAGATGTCCCGGTAGTTTCCGACCTTGCGGGGATTCTAGGCGGCCTTACGACAAACTTGAGCCTACTGACGATCCTTTGCTTGGCCCTGTTTCCGCTTACCTTTTATATTTTGTGGCGGACTGCTTTCGGACTCCGGTTGCGTTCTGCCGGTGAGAACCCGCACGCGGCCGAGTCTCTTGGCGTTGACGTATACAAGATGAAATATATCGGCGTGATCGTCTCCGGGGCTATTGGTGGCCTCGGCGGCGTTTTCCTCGTAACGGTCAGTTCGCAGGTATATATCGAGAATCAAACCGGTGGCCGCGGCTATATCGGTCTGGCGGCGATGATTTTCGGTAACTGGACGACAGCGGGCACTTTTCTCGGTAGTCTGCTCTTCGGCTACACAAGCGCGGTGAATCAGCGATCAGATCTGAGCTCGTCGACGGCAATTGTCGTGCTCGTCGCGATTGGGTTGGCCGTTCTGCTATTGCTCGAATTACGCAAGCTCGCCGAACGGCGTGCTTCAGTCGCCGTCACGGCCGGGGCACGGCGATCAACGCAGATCTTTACCGTCGTTCTCGCGGTCGCATCCGTGGTCGCGCTGGTGGTCGCAGCTATTCGGCTATTGGGACGATTGCAGTTCATTCCCGGTCAGGAGGCCGTGCGAGGCGGTGCCGCCAAGACGTTCTTGGTGTTGGTGCTCGCGGTTGTGCTTGTCCTCATCGCTGGCCTGATTCTCTATTCTTATAGGGCTTTTCGAGCGACGATGCAGCGGGCGCAGTATTCGGGGAACCTTGCTCCCTATGTCGCGGGATATGTGCTGTTCACGTGGATGTGGCTTTCGAATACGGGCATTCCGCAGTCTTTCAAAAGCGCCATCCCCAACATCATCACATTGCTCGTGCTTGCCTTTGCCTCGCAGCGGCTACGGCCGCCAGCCGCGGATGGTCTTGTCTATCGTCGAGGAGAGTAGACGATGAGCACGGTCGATTGGGACGTACTGCAGCTTCGCGCTACCGAAGTCATGCATCGGGCATACGCGCCCTACTCAAGGTTCCAGGTCGGGGCTGCCGGACTAGTTGATAATGGCCGAATTGTGGTGGGTTGCAATGTCGAGAACGCCTCTTATGGCATCGGACTCTGCGCCGAATGTGGCATGGTGAGCGCTTTACATGCCAGTGGTGGTGGTCGACTCGTTGCCGTGGCCTGCGTCGATGCAGACGGATCGACGCTTATGCCATGCGGGCGGTGTCGCCAACTATTATGGGAAAACGGCGGTGCCCATTGCGAGGTACTGACCTCGCGCGGGCCTGAACCGATGAGCATGATCCTGCCCGACGCATTTGAGCTTGATCGGCCATGAGCGAGCACGATGTTGTCGACATCATTCGCGCCAAGCGTGACGGTGAAGTGCTCACCGGCGACCAAGTCCGCTGGACGATCGCCAGCTACACGCGGGGGGAGGTCGCCGAGGAGCAAATGTCGGCGTTGCTGATGGCGATTTTTCTCAACGGACTCGGTGCGGAAGAGTTAACGCACTGGACCGAAGCGATGATTGATTCAGGACGTCGAATGCACCTCGCACTTGATCGTCCGACGACAGATAAGCACT
>JBDTCL010000002.1:0-3000 GCA_039923595.1 Antricoccus sp.
CCGCGGCAGTCGCTGTTGCGGTGGAACGGGCAGTGAACCGAGCTGCAGTTACGCAGCAGCGCACCGCCTTAATCGCGCGTGAGTCGCGGGTGGAGTTGTTGACTGGTTCGGGTGGCACGGCCACTTCTTTGTCGATCCTGCTCGGCGTGTCATGCACTGATGCGCAGCGGCGCCTCGATCACGCGGACGCACTGCTCGGGCAGCGCAATGCGGTGGGTCAGCGGGTCCCGGCCCGTTACGAGGCGCTGGCTGCTGCGCAGGATGCGGGGCTTCTCGGCCCGGCGCAGGCGAAGCTCACATTGGGGACGCTGCGCCGGTTACGGATGGCCGAAGTGGCACCGGAGCGGATCGCGCAGGCCGAGGCGTACTTGGCCGAGCATGCGGGCATGTTCACGCCGACTGACCTGGTGCGTGTCTGCGCGCGGTTATGAGGACGCGTTGAATCCGGACGGGTTCACCGAACCGGACGACCTCACCGAGCGACGCGCATTCGTCGAATTGAAGAAACGCACTCACGGTGGCTACCGCATCAATGGCCTATTAACCGATCAGGTCGGTGCCAAGCTCCAGACGATGCTGCACTCGCTGGCGTCGGCGGCAACGGACGGTTCGCGCTGTTCGGCGGGAAAGCGGGCACACGATGCCCTCGGCGAAGCCGCAGACAGACTATTGAAAAGTGGCGAGCTGCCGACCAAGAATGGCGCTACTGCGCGCGTACTGGTGACAGTCAGCCTCGACAACCTGCTCTCCGGTCAGGGCGAGGGATGGACCGATCACGGCGACTACCTGCCCGTCAGCGTCATCCGCAAACTCGCCGCCGACGCGGGAATCATCCCGATCGTCCTCGGTGGCAACGGGGAAATCCTCGACGTCGGGCGAGAACGTCGGTTTGCGACCGCACCCATCACCTGGGCACTGACCGCACGGGATGGCGGCTGCACGTTCCCAGCTGCGACAAGTCAGCTGCGCAATCGCAGCGTCATCACGCACCACGATGGCACCAACACGGTGCGACGTTTACCGGGTCAATGACCCTCGCGTGCGGGTTCCACAACGGGCACGAGGAACAACTCGGCTGGTACGCCGCCCAACACGAGGGAATGCCGTACTGGATACCGCCGGCCTACATCGACCCGCAACGCAAACCCATCCAACACCCCAGATTTCTGCAACCCGACATCCACGCCCGCGCTGGTTGACGCCGTGGGTCCAGAATTATCGAAATCAGGTCGTCGAGCGCGGCGCGCGGCGGATTTGTTAGGCCCTCTGGCGAATGACTGCATCAGCGAGCCCATACGCCACGGCTTCGTCTGCAGTGAAGATTCGATCACGTCCGGTATCGGTGCGCAGCGTTTCGATGGATTGGCCCGTGTGCTCACTTAAAATCATCTCCGAGTCCGCGCGCATCCGTAGAACTTCCTTGGCCTGCAACGAAAGATCTGAAAGATCACCCCTCGCCTGGCCTGATGGCTGGTGCAACAACACTCGTGAATGTGCCAAGACAGACCGCCTGCCAGGAGCGCCTGCAGCAAGTAGGATCGCTGCGGCTGACGCAGCTTGGCCGATGCAAAATGTCGACACATCAGCCCTGATGAATTGCATGGTGTCATAAATCGCCATGAGCGCGGTGAAGGAGCCACCTGGAGAGTTGATATATAAATTGATTTCCTGGTCGGGACTTTCGGACTCCAAATGAAAGAGCTGCGCAATCACCACATTGGCGACACCGTCGTCGATCTCAGTACCAATAAAGATCACTCGCTCATTGAGCAATCGACTAAAGATGTCATACGCCCGCTCACCGCTGCTGGTTCGCTCGATGACTGTCGGGATCGTGTACTGGCTCATCACAGTCCTGCCTTCATTTGCGCTGGGCGCACATCAGCGACCGTCTCAACGACGTGGTCGATAATCCCGTAATCCATCGCCTGATCAGCGGTGAACCAACGGTCCCGGTCTGCATCCCGCTCGATTTCTTGATAAGTATGGCCGGTGTGCTTGGCGATGAGCGTGAACATCTTTCGCTTGGTGTGCTCGAGGTTCTCGGCCTGAATGGCGATATCCATTGCCGTGCCACCGATCCCGGCCGATCCCTGGTGCATCATGATTGCGGCGTTCGGCAAGCTGAATCGCTTGCCGGGTGTGCCAGCGCCGAGCAAGAACTGGCCGCAGCTCGCGGCCATTCCCATCGCCAAAGTGCTGACATCATTAGGAATCATCTGCATCGTGTCGTAGATCGCTAACCCCGCAGTGACCGAGCCACCCGGTGAATTTATGTAGAGACTGATATCGCGGCGTGGGCTATCGGCCGCTAGCAAGAGCAATTGAGCGCAGATGCGGTTGGCGATTCCATCCTCAACCTCAGCGCCAAGGACAATGATCCGTTGATCGAGCAGCCGCGCAGCGAGCTGATCATCGAACCCGCTCATGAGTTGTTCTTTCATCGTGGATCCCCTCCAGATAGGTGATCTGTCCAGAATCAACCACAACCGACTAAGCCGCTCGTCTATCCGCCCTCAGCAGATCTGCTGTGAGCAGATCAGCCATCGGGTGCGCACATACCCGAGTGTCCCGCTGTTTAGTTGTGCGACTGGCCGTCATCGTCGATGAATTCGTAATCCAAATCGAGTGGATAGACGCCGACTCCGTTGGCATCCATGCGCAGCACTATCGAAGTGACCCCTGATTGATTCGGCGTATCGTCAAGTTCCATCAAAACGGTGCCATCCTGGGGCCACCCTGAAGAACCTGGCGTCACCGGAACGAATCCGCGGACGAACCAAGTGATGGCGGGTCATCACGCAAACCTCACTGGTGTGAGACTCCGTCACGCATCCTGGTGTGCATGGAACGATCGAGATTCCATCTCCGCCAGGGCAGTGCGCAAGTGGTTATCGGCCAATATCGCGACGTTCGATCGAAATATGTGCCAGAGCCATCGCCACTGCACTGATCAGTACCAGCAGAGCGAGATGTGGCCAATCAAAGCCATTTATCAGG
>JBDTCL010000003.1:0-3435 GCA_039923595.1 Antricoccus sp.
CAGGATGCCGATGAAGCGGCGGGTTACCGGCGCGGTTAGGGCGACGGGACGACGCTGACCGTTCGCAGCCGGTGCAGCGGCATGTGCAGGTCTTCGGTGGTAACCGCGCCGCGCGCATGCAGCGATCCGGCGGTGATTGTCAGATCGTCGCCTTGACCTGACCTGAACTGCGCGGACCCGCCCAGTTGGGTCGATCCGGTTGGGCCCGATCAATCAGGATGCCGATGAAGCGGCGGGTTACCGGCGCGGTTAGGGCGACGGGACGACGCTGACCGTTCGCAGCCGGTGCAGCGGCATGTGCAGGTCTTCGGTGGTAACCGCATCACGCGCATGCAGCAATCCGGCGCTCATTGAGTACGGCAGGATGACATACGAAAGATATCGACCGGTGGAGTCCACTGAATCAATGTGCAGCGTGTTGCCGTCGCGAATGGCGTTGTCAACCAGCGCACGCACAGCTGCAGTCGTGACGCCGGGCGCATCTGGCACGAGCCGACCGCTCGCGCTCGCTCGAGCTTCAGCGATCTGATCGCCACCGCGCATAGCGCTGACGACCTGCTCGAGATCGGCCGAGTCCAGCGTCGGCGTTCCGCTCGGCGAAACGCGCCGAATTGGCGCGCGTGATGTCGGTGAGCTCAGCGTCACGACCATTCCCTGCTGGTCTTCAAAAGTCGGCGCATAACCTGCGGCTCTGAGCGCGGCAAGGAGCTCATCGGGCTCGGTTGTGCAGACGATCACGGTCGGCGCAATTCGGCGCAAGTGCAACTGCATTGCCGCGAGGCCTGCATTAGCGATCAGACCGTCAAGCAGTGCCACGTCGTCGCATCGAAGGAAAGCGGCCGCTGGCCCAGCGCGCAGGACGCCATGTCGTCGCCCGAGATCGTCGACGAGGTAGGTCAGTGCTTGCGGAGGCGGGGTCTTGCTATGGGTACGCAGGAACTGATGAATTCCCTCGACGTCCAAGCCAGAATCTAATCCTCGGCGCACTGAAGTCTCACTCAGGCGGTACACGGTCGCACCGCCAGCAGATTCGATATCGGCCAGCTGCCCCAATGTCGCAGCAATTGGCCGTGCGAGGCGGCCCGGAGCTATGGCGGTGAGGTCGGCCTGAAGCAGGAAGTAGTCGATCGGCGCGGGCAGTGCGCTACCGATTGCTGTTGCGATGCGCTGCTCGGTCTGGCTGGCGGCGGCGCGCCTGCCGAATGTGCTTAGCGCACTTTGACCGGTGAAGCCGAGCGCCTCAGCTTCGCGAAGGGTGTGCCCGATCGATGCGGACGCGCTGGGGGTGAACCGGCGCGGCCAGCGCCATTGCGCTATGGCTTGAATTTGGTCAACTGCGGGCGCGGAACCGGGGACTAAGTCAGCCAGTGCGCTCAGCAGTTGGGTACGAATCGATGAGGCCGAGGCCCGTTGCGTCTCATGCGACAGTGCATGCGGGTTCTGCGCCTCACCGGAATCGCTCAGCCACGACAGGACCGGCATCTGTAACCACGCCATTGCCAGTCGGGTCCACTGCACTTCGTCGCTCTGCTCACTGAACTGATCGAACAGGTCGGTGGGCAACCAGACCGGCTCATAGGATTTTGTTTCAGCGATCAGGCCGGCGGCGTTGGCAATGTGCAGCATCAGGTTGCTCTGCCACACGTCAAGATCAGCTAATTTGGCGATTTTGCGGGCCTCGCGGCTGCCCAGACCGCCTGCCCGCAGAACCCGCGGGCGCAGTTGCTCAAGTGCCTCAACGACCCGGCGGATGTTGCGAATCGACTCCTGGGCGTGAGTGGCCGCGGTGCCGTCAGCGGCGCTCGTTTGAAGCTTGCTCACATCATTGACCAACGGCGCGGCGATCGCCGGTCCGAGCGGGTGCTCACCCCGCAAGATCAGCCCGACCTCGCGTGGCAACTCGACGGTGTTCGGACCGCTGAAAGCGAGCAGGCCGTGACTGAGTAGCCACCTCACCGGAGGCAGATCGTCGCTCGCCACGAGCAATCGATCCGCATTCTGCAGCTCGCCGTACGGCGTCCCCTCATCGAGCTGCGACAGCGCTCGGGCAGCACCGTCGGGTGCCTGATCGAGCAAACCGACGATGTAGTCGGTATCGCGAAGCCGCGACGCGATGGCATCGACGGCGTGGACCCGCGTGAGCGGAAGGCCAAGATTGCCCAGTACAACGCGCAGGCTGTCAGCCCGATAGCTGTCAAATAATTCGGCGGCTGAGCGCCCAAGACCGGCGATATAGCGGGGCATCGCATCGCGCACGGGAGCAGCGACATTCATCGCTTCCGGCTCACCCCAGATGAGGGCGAGGTCGCGCAGTCGGTCAAAAGCGGCGCTGACCTGGTCGCTGGTGGCACCGTCGGCCATGGCAGCTACGCGTTTGGAATTGCCGCTAGAACCGAGCAACACCAATCCGCTGAGCACTTGAATATCCCACTGATTAAGAGTGTCTAGAGCGCGCCCGACCGAGACCCGTGAGCCGAGCCGGGCGGCGAGCGTCGAGATATCGTTCGGCATCGGGAAGGCCGCATCAGGTCGCTGTCGAACAAGCTGGGCCAACCATGCGTCGTCCTGAGCGCGCAGCCATGCGGCGAGGGTGCGCGGGCTTTCACTCACCATCCAAGTATCCTCTACTGAGATTCATTAGCACCGGTAGCACTGCCGCACTCTATGCGCCGCACTCGAGGTACGGAGTGCACGAAATCAGGAGATTGCACATGGACATCGAGCCCGATTACGACGCGAGCCCAGCAATAATCGACAGCGAGCAGGCTCCCGGCAACAGCATCGTTCGCGTGGAGCCGTCCTGGCCGTCGATCAGCGACAATGGCCACGCGGTCAGTGAGTTTGCGGCGACCCGCACCGGTGCGTTGTCGCCATTTGGTGACGACATCAAGTTTCCGCTGCCGCCGTCGGCATTGAGCTATGAGCATTCCACCGCGCGCCCAGCGCGCTAGCGGGGAGGGCAATGGCCCGATTGTTGGCTGGGACTGTCGGCTTCGATCTGGATATGACACTGATTGATAGCCGTCCCGGGATCGCCGTCGTACTGGGCGAGATCAATCGATTAATTGATGCCCAAATCGACATCCCGACGGTCATCGAGCGGCTTGGACCACCATTGGACCAGCTCCTTGCACCATGGGTAAGCGGCAATCAAATGGACCGAGCGATCGATCTTTTCCGCGCTCTTTATCCCGATCATGCGATCGCACCCTCGCCTGAGTTACCGGGCGCACACGCTGCAATGCAAATTGTTCGCGATCATGGCGCTCAGATTGTGGTCATTACGGGCAAATTCCAGTCCAATGCAAAGCTGCACCTCGAGCACCTTCAATTGCCGTATGACGTGCTTCGCGGTGCCCGCTGGGCATCGGGCAAGACCGATGCACTCACTCAATTGCAGGCCGAGATGTATGTCGGTGATCACCGTGCGGATAT
>JBDTCL010000004.1:0-8792 GCA_039923595.1 Antricoccus sp.
GAGACCGGCGTCGAGTAGCAGCTGGTCGATTTCGCGCATCGGGAGTTGCATCGCCGCGCCGAACCGCAGCACCATGGCGCGGCTCAGCGTCGAGCGGCCGGTCTCGATGAAGGACAGGTGACAAGTCGACCGCCCAAGACCGGGCCGACGGCGCCGCATCCGGTACCGCGTCGCGCTGCCCGATCCTCGAACGACCGAAGCCGCGCAAAACCAGTTACACATCCATCGGATCGCCGGAGCGATCGATCCGCACGACGCAGATAAAGCTAAAGGGATACCGACTGGATACCCAATGCGGAAAGGCTCGAGGCCGGGACTGCTAACTAACGAATGACGTCGGGTGAGGAGGTCCGGAGGGCGCGTCGTAAAGCAGCAGCCGAATGAACGCTTGATCACCTGTCCAGGAGTCCGGCGAGATCGTTCCACGTGTCGAGCTGAAGCAAAGCTTCGGCGCAGTTCATTAATCTGGGGACCATGGTCGAGCCAAGTTTGCGGGACCTGCGGGCGATCGCGGTTCCTGCATACGGACCGTCGATCCTGAGCGCGGTGGGTTCCGGAGCGATCGTGCCCGTCGTCGCGCTCTCGGCGCGCGACCTGGGTGCGAGTGTGGGCACGGCTGCGTTCATGGTCGCGCTGCTGGGTATCGGCAGGCTGCTCGGCGATCTTCCCGCTGGTGCTGCTGCGGAACGATTCGGCGAGCGACGGTCGCTCATGGTCGCCTCAGGTATTGAGTTTGTCGGTGGTGCGGGATGCCTATTTGCTCGGCAGGTCTGGTTGCTCGCCGTGTCAATCTTGCTGATCGGGGTCGCCGGAGCGTTGTTCGCATTGGCGCGCCAGGCCTATCTGATCGATGCGGTGCCGATAGAGCTGCGTGCGCGAGCCCTGTCGACACTCGGCGGCGTGGCGCGGATCGGACTATTCTTCGGTCCTTTCGTGGGTGCGCTGTTCATTGGGATCTGGGGAACTGGTGCGGCGTACGTGGTCGACATGATTGCATCGGTGGGGGCGTTCCTGCTTGTTTTGCTCACCAGGGACATCACTGCTCACCGGCGGCGGGCTGAGACTGCCGATCGCAACCGGGCCGGTGTGCTAGCCATCGTTGTTCAGTATCGGCGGGTGCTCGCCACCGTCGGCGTCGCGGTGCTGTTCATCTCAGTTGCGCGATCCTGCCGCACCGCGTTAGTTCCTTTGTGGGCCGAGACGCTAGGACTCGATTCGGCGCATACATCGCTGGTCTTCGGTATCTCCGGCGCCGTGGATATGCTTTTGTTTTATCCATCCGGCGCTGCTATGGATCGGTACGGTCGTACCATTATCGCGCTGCCCAGCATGATTATTTTGGCGCTCGGGATGGTGCTGTTACCCCTAAGCGGCAGTTTCGGCACATTGACGATCGTCTCGGTGATACTCGGCTTCGGCAACGGCATCGGCGCTGGCTTGGTCATGACCATGGGAGCGGATGCCTCGCCGGTCACCAGTCGAACGAAGTTCCTCGCCGGCTGGCGTTTGATGTCTGACACGGGCACGGCCCTCGGGCCAACCTTGATTGGCATTATCACCATCGCCTTTCCGCTAGCAGTTGCTGCCCTCGCGATGGGTGCGTTGAGTTTGCTCGGTGCGGGGTGGGCTGGCTTCTGGGTACCGAGGTATGACCCGACCAGGTCACGCGACTAGTTCGGCAATAACTGCTGATCGACAGCGTCCGCGCAACCCAACCGCATATCTGCCGACTTTTGGCGGGAGTCCTTCGACGCGAGCAAGGTCGGTAAACGCGCCAGGTGGTGCTCGGGCGTATCTAGATTTCGTGGATCGTCCGACTAGGGTGATGATCATGGCTAGAAGCATCGCTACGGCAGATATGGTCTCCCGCGACGAACTCCTCGAGTTCGTGCGACCGCGGCACCGGCTGGTCTTGATCACCACTCGCGCTGATGGCACACCACAGATCTCACCTGTCAGCGGCGGCGTCGACGAACAGGGCCGGATCGTGATCGCAACATATCCCAGCCGCGCTAAGACCCATAACGTCGCTCGTCGCGCGGACGTGTCGATGTGTGTGTTGTCCGATGATTGGAATGGACCCTATGTGCAGGTCGACGGTGATGCTGAAGTGTTGCATATGCCTGACGCGCTGGACGGGTTAGTCGCCTATTTCCGATCTATATCTGGGGAACATTCGGATTGGGATGAGTATCGCAACGCGATGCAAACTCAAAACAAGTCACTGATCCGGGTGACGCCGACCCGTTGGGGACCGATCGCGACCGGCGGCTTTCCGGCTGATGTCGCAGCGCGCCTCGATAGTCAATCCTAGCCAGAGACGCCCTGAAAACCGAGCGGGTACGTGCTATTTGATGAAGGTGAGCATCCGTTGCCAGGAGTCCTGGCAGGCATCCCCCCACTCTGCCGAAGAACGGTCAAAGAACGAATGCGGCGCACCGTCATAGGTATGCAGCTCGTGCTCAATTTTTGATGCGCCGAGTTCGGCGTCGAACTGGCCAATGATGTCGGCAGAGATGCTGTTGTCGGCGCCACCAAAAAGACCGAGCACAGGGCATTCCATTCGGTCGGTCAGCTCGATAGCGCTCGGATAAAACTGGTTCTCCGCGTACGGCTTGCCATAGAACCCCACCACGCCGGCGAGGCCGTGATCGAACGCGGCCGCCGAGAATGAGTGGCCGCCACCAAAACAGAAACCCACCGTATAGATCCGTTCCACGTGCTCTAGCTCGCGTAGCTGCAGCACCGCGGCCTGCAAATCGGCTTGCACAGCGTCGACGTCCGTCGCCTGCACGTGCGGCCACGGATCAAAATCGTCCGAGCGGTCAGTGCCAGCATCACTGCGCGCGAAGTAATCGATTGCGATCGCATCAATGGATTCGGCGGCGAAGGAAGAAGCGAGGTTTTTATAGAAGCCATAAAGGCCGCGCACGTCGGGCAGCACCACGACGGCCGCACCGGACGGGGTCTGCGCGTGCGCTTCGAATGCCGCGATCGACGCGCCGTCGGCTGATCTCAAGGTGATGTCGTCGCCTGGTACGAGAGCATTCCCGCTGGGCAGGGGAGGTGGAGTTGCTTCGGGGGAGAAACACATAACTGCCAGAGCACCTCTCGTCGATGCAGCGCCGATAAACCTAGGCTGCACGGTGAAATATTCGGTCTTGATTGCGCAGCAGTACGCCCGATGAACGACTGCCTGGTAAACAACATAGACTTATTAGCTGGACTGCACGCGGGCCAGCTATTCGATTGCCTGCTTCAACAGTGCGCCCACGCGCATTCATCCCCCTGAACAACGTGTTCGGACTTGCTAGGAGACACCCTGTGAAAAGCACCGTCGAAACCCTGAGTACTACTCGGGTGAAGCTGACCAGCGAGGTCGGGTTCGACGAGATCAAAACCCATTTCGACGCTGCATACAAACAGATCGGTGCGCAGGTTCGAATCCCAGGCTTCCGTCCGGGCAAAGTGCCACCGCGGGTTTTAGAGCAACGGGTCGGACGCGGCGCGGTACTGGATGAGGTCGTCAAAAATGCGCTTCCGGAAAAATACGGCGAGGCGATGACGGAGCAAAAGTTAAGCCCGCTCGGTCAGCCCGAGGTGGCAGTGACCGACCTCGGAGATGAATCGTTCACCTTCACCGCCGAGGTTGATATTCGTCCTGAGTTCGAGATTCCGGCCTATGACAGCGTTGAGGTCACAGTTGAGGACGTCAAAGTCGAAGAAGCTGATATCGACGAGCAAGTCGAGAGTCTGCGTGATCAATTCAGCACGTTAAAGAGTGTGGACCGAGTGGTGCAAGACGGTGATTTCGTATCGATCGATCTAGTGGCAAAAGTGAACGGCAATGAAGTCGAAGGCGGCACCGCAAGCGGGTTGTCATACGAGGTGGGCACCAACCAGCTCATCCCGGGCATCGATGAAGCGCTAGTCGGTATGGCCGATCAAGACGAGAAGACTTTCGCGACCGAACTCGTTGCCGGTGACCAGGCTGGCGAATCTGCGGACGTGACGGTCACCGTCAACTCGATCAAAGAGAAGGAGCTCCCCGATCTCGATGACGAATTCGCGCAACTCGCAAGCGAATTCGACACCCTCGACGAGCTCAAAGAGGATTTGCGTACTCGGTTAGCGCGAGTGAAAGACTTCGAACGCATCGGCACCGCTAGAGACAAGGTCGTTGAGGCGCTCCTTGAGAAGATCAGTTTTGACCTGCCTGAGGCCGCGATGAAGACTGAGCTCGAGGCGCGTGAGCACGACGCGGTTCATGCTTTTGATCATGACGAAGCTGCGTTGAACGCGTGGATTGACGAGCAAGGCAAAACCCGCGAGGAGTTTGACGCCGAGACTAAGGAAAACGCCGAGAAATCGCTACGCGCGCAGTTGTTGCTTGATGCGATTGCCGAAAAGGAAGAAATCGGTGTTGACGAGTCTGAATTGACCAACCACATCATCTCTCAGGCGCAGCGCTATCAGATGGCACCGCAACAGTTTGCCGACGAGATCGCCAAGGCGGGGCAAGTCCCAGCATTGGTGTCGGACGTGCGACGCAATAAGGCGCTGGAATTGATCCTGGGTGATGCGACGATCAAGGATGAGTCCGGGCAAACGCTAGACCTTGGCGCGATCCAGGCTGAGGCCATGCAGGCACTCGGTAATGCCGGCCAAACTGGTGAAACGATCGACGCCGACGCCGACGCCGACGCTGACGTTGATGCCGCTGCCGATGAGCCCGATGAGGCTCTGGCCGAGGAAGAAAACTAACCAGTAAGGGCACGCTTGCAAGCGAGTCCCGAGAATGCAGTCGTGCGCTGAGAGCGAACGATGGCCTTCTCGGGACTCTTTGCACTCAGATGCGCGTTAATGTCCTACAGGTCGGACCTCCCAGATAAACGTCTTGGGATTCGGACTTTGAGCACAACTACGGCACACCACTGCGGAAGGCAGGACTAGTGAACTCTCCGTCTATCAATGACCCCTTGCGGTTGAGCTCCATGATGGCTGCACCGGCCGGAGGTATGAACCTCTCGGACTCGGTATACGAGCGGCTGATGCGCGAGCGCATCATGTTCCTCGGCTCGGCCGTGATGGACGAAAATGCCAATCAACTCGCTGCACAGATGCTGCTGCTGGCTGCCGAGGAACCTGGCCAAGATATCCACCTGTACATCAACTCACCCGGTGGCTCGGTCACTGCGGGGATGGCGATCTACGACACCATGCAATTCATCGAGTGCGATGTCGCGACCTACTCCATGGGTCTATCGGCATCGATGGGACAGTTCTTGCTGTCGGCCGGGGCAAAAGGCAAGCGTTACGCCCTCCCGCACGCCCGGATCATGATGCACCAGCCGTCCGCTGGCGTGCAGGGAACCGCGTCGGATATCAGAATCCAGGCGGACCTGTTCAAGCGCACCAAACTTGAAATGGCCGAATTGATTGCCGAGCAGACTGGTCAAACCGTCGAGCAGGTCACCGAGGACTCAGAACGAGACCGCTGGTTCACCGCGCAAGAAGCCAAAGATTATGGCTTTGTCGACCACATCGTTTCGCGCGCCGAGCAGCTGCCATCCGGCGGCCGTCGCTAATGAAGGAAGGCGCAACACAAATGAGCAACATGAACGATCTCGCGATGCACGCCCAACTCGCGCACCCGATGCCGCAGAGCCGGTACGTTTTGCCGTCCTTCGTGGAGCGCACCTCGTATGGCGTGAAGGAATCTAACCCCTACAACAAACTGTTCGAGGAACGCATTATCTTCCTCGGCGTGCAGGTTGACGACGCCTCTGCCAACGACGTCATGGCTCAGCTGTTGACGTTGGAATCGGATGACCCAGACCGAGACATCACGATGTACATCAACTCACCCGGTGGCTCATTCACCGCGCTGATGGCAATTTACGACACGATGCAGTTCGTGCACTGTGACATCCAGACCTTCGTGCTGGGTCAGGCGGCCTCGGCTGCTGCGGTGATCGCCGCAGCAGGAACTCCTGGCAAGCGCGGCGCCACTCCGAACTCGCGGATGCTTATCCACCAGCCGTCCGGCGGTGGCGAAGGCTACGTTACTGATCTGGAGTTGACGGCTCTGGAAATTACCCGGATGCGCGATCAGATGGAAGAAATCCTGGCTCGACACACTGGCCAAGACATTGAGCTGATCCGCAAAGACATTGAGCGGGACAAGATTTTCTCGGCGCAGGACGCCAAGGACTACGGCTTAATCGATACGGTGGTCCCGTATCGCAAACTGTCCGGTGCTGTGGGAATCGAAAAGTAAACTACTCGCACTTGCGCAAACGGCGATTGATCTGACTGGGTCGATCGCCGTTTGTGACCTAGGATCGAATGTGGGGCGCTGAAGGTGACCTAAGTGGTGGCCAGTGAGTGACCGATGACTGATCGGTGGGTGTGGGTTAACCGACTGCATCTGGTCACATGCGGCAAATGAACGCGACGATGTTGGTTTGAGCAGGTAACGTCGTGGTCTATCGAAGTGATCGTGAGGAAAACCAGTGGCTCGTATCGGTGACGGGGCAGACCTGTTGAAATGTTCGTTCTGCGGCAAGTCGCAGAAACAGGTAAAAAAACTTATCGCAGGACCAGGTGTCTACATCTGCGATGAGTGCATCGACCTATGCAACGAGATAATTGAAGAAGAGCTCGCTGAGAGCAACGAGGTCAAGCTCGATGAGCTGCCCAAGCCGACGGAGATCGTCGATTTCCTTAACCAATACGTTGTCGGTCAAGACAAAGCAAAGCGGACCTTGGCAGTGGCGGTTTACAACCACTACAAGCGGGTGCAGGCCAAGGGCGCAGAGAAGTCCAAGGACGACGTGGTTGAACTGGCCAAGTCCAATATTCTGATGATCGGCCCCACCGGCTGCGGCAAGACACACCTCGCTCAGACGCTCGCCCGAATGCTCAATGTGCCGTTTGCGATTGCGGACGCGACTGCGCTCACCGAGGCTGGCTACGTGGGTGAAGATGTCGAGAACATCCTGCTAAAGCTGATCCAGTCCGCTGACTATGACACCAAACGCGCCGAGACCGGGATCGTCTATATCGACGAAATCGACAAGGTTGCTCGCAAGAGCGAAAACCCGTCGATAACTCGCGACGTATCCGGCGAGGGCGTCCAGCAGGCATTACTGAAGATTCTTGAGGGCACCACCGCGGCAGTGCCACCGCAGGGCGGTCGCAAGCATCCGCATCAAGAGTTCATCCAAATCGATACCACCAATGTGCTTTTCATCGTTGGCGGCGCGTTCGCCGGACTGGACAAAATCATCCAGTCTCGGATCGGCAAAAAGGGTCTCGGCTTTGGCGCCGAGCTTCGTACTAAGGCCGACGTCGACACGACTGACATCTACGGCGAAGTGATGCCGGAGGATCTGGTCAAGTTCGGCATGATCCCCGAGTTCATTGGACGTGTGCCGGTCGCTGCGAGTGTGACAGCGCTCGATCGCGACGCCCTGATCAACATTCTCACCGAACCCAAAAACGCACTGGTCAAGCAATACAAGCGACTGTTTGAACTTGACGGCGTCGAGCTAGAATTTGACAGCGATGCGCTCGAATCTGTAGCCGATCAGGCCATCAAACGCGGCACCGGCGCCCGCGGCCTGCGGGCAATTCTCGAAGAAGTGCTGATGGGGGCGATGTATGAGATCCCTAGTGCGGAGAATGTCGAGAAGGTTGTCATTACCAAGGAAGTCGTAGACGACAACGTTTATCCGACAATCGTGCAAGCAAAGCCACCGAAAGCGCAGCGTCAGGACAAGTCGGCATAGGTCGTCGGCTAAGTCAAAATCGGGCTAGACCCGGGTCGTCATGCTTGCCGTAATAGCTGCCTCGGCGATCCTCGGGTTGCTGGGGTTTGATCCGGCAGGCGGTCTTTTTGCTGCCGCTGCGTTAGTGGTCGGCGCCCGAATCCGCCATGTATTACTGTTCGGCGCGATCGTGCTGGTGCTCAGTGCCGCGTACATCATCGTGCTTGCCATCACGGTGGGCCAGCAGATCGCGGGTTTTGACTGGTCGGTTCTGCTCACTGGAAACTGGTGGCGGGCTGCAGCGGAGTTGCTCCTGGCCGCCATCGCCGTTGGTATCGGCTGGTATCGGCTGCGCCACCGGTTGAGCGCCCAAACGCCCCCTCGAACAGGCGGCATCCGCGTCGGTCCACTCGCGCTGGCCGGAGTGGTCTATTCGACCCTGTCTTTTACCGATCCGACTTTCGCCGCGACGATTGTGCTTGCCGGAAGACATGCGAACCTGGCCGAGACGTTCGTCGCTGGCTTGGTGTGGTCGGCGGTGTCACAACTGCTGTTATCGATCCTGATGGTGGCGATGTGTTTCGGCGTGCATCGGCCAGCGGTCGAGGTACTCCAACGGTTGTGGGCTCGCGTCCGGGTCCGGATACATGCACTAACTACCCTCGCGCTATTGGTAGTTGCCCTGTTCCTGGTCGTTGATACTGGCTGGTTCGTGGCGACCGGCCGTTTTTTGATCCACCGGTAACGCTGCTGCGACTTAGCTAGCTGCCGAGACGTGCGGTGATAGCGGTGCCGAAAGCCGCGTGAGTGAGCGCTTTGATACCAGTCGGAAACAGGGACGCGCCATGTTGGTCGGCCACTGAGAGTGCGAGTTGCGCTTTGGGGTCGCCGGCAAATGCGGCAATTGCTTCTTGCGGCTTGGCATTGGCGATCGCCAGCAGCACCCCGGGCAGACCGAGTGCGCCAGCCATGAGCGACAGTGATGGAGCTCCTGGATAGATCAAGCCGTCGTAGGTGGCC
>JBDTCL010000005.1:0-5121 GCA_039923595.1 Antricoccus sp.
AAATATATCGGCGCAGATCGCGACGCTGCCGATAAACAAACCCAAGATGCTGGACTTGACAGCAGCGGGGTTCGCAATTTCCGTCAGTATCTCGATGCTCAGCGTGAAGCCACTGGCGCCGTCCCCAACGATCGACAGATCCTCTTCGAGCGCTTTCGTGACGAGCTCGGCGACTGGCGGATCGTCGTGCACTCCCCCTTTGGCGATCAGGTCAACGCACCCTGGTCACTGCTGATTGCCGCACGGCTGCAAGAGCGATATGGCGTCGATGCCCAAGCGATGCACGCTGATGACGGGATCGTGCTGCGCATACCGGATACGACCGACGATCCACCGACAAGCGAAATTGTGAGCTTCGAGCCCGATGAGATCGCTGATGCGGTTACGGCTCAGATCAGCAATAGCGCCCTGTTTGCCTCGCGATTTCGTGAATGTGCCGCGCGCGCGCTGCTGCTACCGCGCCGCGATCCATCAAAGCGTTCGCCACTGTGGCAACAGCGCCAACGCGCCTCGCAGCTATTAACTGTGGCAGCGCGATATCGCGATTTCCCAATGATTTTGGAGACTGTCCGAGAGTGTCTTCAGGACGTTTACGATGTGCCAGGTCTGATCGCGATCATGTCCGAGATCAGGTCTCGGCGCATTGCGATCACCGAAGTGGACACACCGCGGGCATCGCCTTTCGCGCAGTCTCTGCTGTTCGGCTACCTCGCGGCGTTTATGTATCAAGACGATCTGCCATTAGCCGAGCGACGAGCTAGCGCACTCGCGCTCGATCTTGGGCTATTGCGTGAGTTGCTTGGCCACACCGAATTGCGGGAGCTGCTCGATGCCGATTCAATCGATGACGTAGAACGGCGCCTACAGCGACTGGACCCGCAGCGACCGTTACGGGATGCAGAAGACCTGGCAGATACGCTGCGGCTGCTAGGTGACCTCAGCGCTGCCGACATCACAGTGCGCGGCGGACGCGCCGAATGGACCGCAGCCTTGGAGCTCGCTCGCCGAATCCTGCCCATCAGAATGGCGGGTCAGAGTCGGTGGATCAGTGTCGAGGACGCTGGACGGTACCAAGATGCACTCGGTGTCGCATTGCCGGTGGGTGTTGCTGAGGTGTTCACCGCGCCGGTCGAAGCACCCCTACATGAGCTGATAGCGCGCTACGGCCGTACCCACGGGCCGTTCACCGTTTCTGACGTTGCGAGCCGCCTCGGTATCGGGGTGGCGGTCGTACGCGGTGTTCTTGACCAGCTGGCGGCCAGCGGGAGGCTCAGCGCAGGCGAGTTTCGACCGGGTCGCACCGGCGAGGAATGGTGCGATATCGAGGTGTTGCGGCTGATTCGTCGTCGCTCGCTTGCTGCGGTTCGGGCCGAGGTGGAGCCCGTCCCGCAATCTCGGTTCGCGCAATTTCTGACCGACTGGCATCGAATTGGACCGCAGCCTTCGATGCGCGGCGTTGATCGGTTATATGAGGTCATTGATCAACTTGCCGGCGCGCCCTTGGTCGCAAGCGCTCTGGAGTCCCTCATCTTGCCCAGCCGGATCACCGATTACAAACCAGCAATGCTTGACGAGTTGACGAGTCAAGGGGACGTGCTGTGGACCGGCGTCGCATCGTTGGCCGGTAACGATGGGATCATTCGTCTAAGCACTGCTGGTGCTCCGGAACTTCTCGGGGTGAGCATGGCGCCAACAGCGGAGCTTCCGGCGGCGGTCCTCGACGTGCTCGAGCCAGGTAATGCGATGTTTTATCAACCATTGCGTGCCGCGCTCAGCGACCGGTTAGATCGCGATATTGGCGATCGTGAGCTGCTTGAACTAATCTGGTCGATGACTTTTGACGGCATCCTAACTAACGACACGATCGCCGCGCTGCGTAACCGACTCCATGCCCCCCGGGCCGGGCGCAATGGCGCCACGCGGCCTACGCGCACCGCTAATCCGCGCACCGCACGGGGTCGAGTGGCACGCAGCATCCGCCCATCGCAGGCGACTACGAGTGGGCCGCCAACCGCCATTGGCAGGTGGTCGCGGGTTACCGGTGCTGATCCGACTGACCCGACCACCAGCAGTCAACAACTGGTCGATTCGCTTCTAGAACGATACGGTGTGCTCACCAGAGGTTCGGTTCAGGCCGAAGGGGTCGTTGGCGGGTTCGGCGGCATTTATCCAATCTTGGCTGAGTATGAAGATTCCGGTCGCGCGCGTCGCGGCTATTTCATCGAACGTTTGGGCGCGGCACAATTTGCTAGTCCCGGAGCGGTTGATCGCTTGCGCGAGGGCGGGTCATCACCAGATCTAGATGGCTTAGTGCTGGCCGCCACTGATCCAGCTCAGCCTTACGGTGCGGCCCTAAGTTGGCCTGATCGCACCGATCGTCAGCAAGAATCAAAACACCGCCCCGCACGCAAGGCCGGTGCCCTGGTCGTGCTCGTCGTCGGCGAACCAGCGATCTATGTCGAGAGCGGTGGCCGCACCTTGCTGAGCTTCACCGATGATCCCGACCGATTGCGTGCTGCTGCCCAAGCGCTTGCTCGTGCAGTGACGCACGGCGCACTTGGCCGGCTCACCGTTGAGCGCACCGACGGTCGAACTGTCCACGGTGGCGGGCCTCTGCCTGACGCACTCGCGGCAGCAGGCTTTGTCGTGACGCCACGCGGGCTGCGATTACGCAGCTAATCCGGGCCCAGCGCAGGTCGGCTAAATAAGCGAGTATCCAGGCATCGGATAGCCGTTGAGTAGCTCCGTGATTTCGCCGCGCACCTCAGCGATTGGTCCCTCGTCCTCGGTATTGATCGCGCCCACCACTCGGTCGATCCAACCGGCGAGCGTATCCATGTCGGCCTCGGTCATCCCTCGCGTGGTCGCAGCGGCGGTGCCAATGCGCAAACCTGACGGATCAAATGGTTTACGCGGATCGAATGGCACCGCATTGAAGTTCAGTTCGATACCCGCCCGATCAAGGGCTTTCGCAGCAGGCTTGCCAGGGACCCCCTTGTTGGTCAAATCAACCAACACCAAGTGATTGTCGGTGCCGCCGGAGACCAGATCGAAGCCGCGCGCAAGCAAGCCTTCGGCAAGAGCCCTGGCGTTATTGACGATGCGGTGGGCATAATCACGAAACTCTGGCGTCGCGGCTTCCTTGAGCGCTACGGCAATCGCCGCGGTCGTGTGGTTATGCGGACCCCCCTGTAGGCCGGGAAAAATTGCTTTGTCCAGAGCGGTGGCATGCTCGGCATTGCACATGAGCATCGCGCCGCGCGGTCCGCGCAGTGTCTTGTGTGTCGTCGTGGAGATCACATCTACGTGGCCGACAGGTGACGGATGCGCACCACCAGCGATGAGTCCAGAAATGTGCGCCACATCCGCAGCGAGTACCGCACCAACCTCCTTGGCAATCTCAGCGAAGGCTGGGAAATCTACCGTGCGCGGGACTGCGGTTCCACCGCACCAGATCAATTTGGGACGCTCAGCCAGCGCGATTTCACGCACCTGATCCATATCGACACGGCCGGTCTCCTTGCGCACTCCATAGCCGACCGGGTTAAACCATTTGCCAGATACCGATACTTTTGAGCCATGCGTTAGATGTCCGCCCGCGGGGAGCGACATCCCCATCACCGTCTCTCCGGGCTTCATGAAGGCGAGATAGATCGCGAGATTAGCCGGACTGCCCGAATACGGCTGAACGTTGGCGTGATCGACTCCGAACAACGCCTTCGCCCGCTCAATAGTGATCGCCTCAAGTTGATCAATCACTTGCTGACCCTCGTAATAGCGCTTGCCGGCATACCCCTCGGAGTATTTGTTCGTTAGGACGCTCCCGGTAGCCTCGAGCACCGCTTGAGAAACATAATTTTCTGAAGCAATGAGTCGCACCGAGCCAAATTGCCGCTTAGCTTCGGCTTCGACGAGTGCGGCGATCTCCGGGTCACTTGCGGTGAGGGCCGAGAGGGCTGGCTGATGCACGTCGTTTCTCCTTTTGGCCGATTAGCCATAGTTAGTCGGTGTGGTGGCACCGCTGCCAGCCAACTTTACCTCGCCCGAAGTACGCGGCAGCTCGCTAAGGGATTGAGGCCGCTTTAGGTCGCTTCTTCGGTCGGATTGCGAGTGCGCTTCGGTTGCGAGTTGCGGGGCGCTCCATAGTTTTTTGGCAGACTCACAGCAGGTTTCGCGATCGATGTCGATGAAGCTGGCTCGCCCACATTGCTCACTTCGTTAAGCCCAAGTGCTAGTGCATGCAGGCCGTCCGCAGCCTCGCGAACGCTGGTGGTGGCAGTATTGCCAGCGGGCAAGGTTTCTAGCTCGCCAACTACGGACGCCGCGCCAGCGACGAGTCGCTCATGAGCCGCCACGCCATCGCTCAAGCGGCCGATTAGCCGGTCGAGGGAGGTTTGCATACCGCCAAAGTCACCGGCCAATTCATCAGCGGTCAATTCTGACTCAGCAATCGTGCTCTCGACCAACACGATCCGCTGACCGAGCTTCTCTAATGCTCGCACGGATGTCGCTGCGGTCTGGCCGACGTTGGTAGCGACCCGCTCGATATCTGGCAGCAATTGCTGAAGCAGGCGTTGTTGCACGCGCAAGCGGCGAATCAGTGGATACGCTGCCGAATCGGTCGGCGGCAGCCGCTCAGCAGTGATTGGATCGTCTGCTGATCGGGGCATCGCGATAGAAGTCGAGGAAATGTGCTGTTCGAATTGATCGATCTTCTTGCCGGTATTGCGTGAGCGACGGGCGAAAACAACGCCACCGGTCAACGCCACGGCATCGACACCACCGAGAGCAACTATTGGCGCAACCTCGCTGCCCGTGCCACTAGTGACCACAGCGGCAAGGCCGATTGTGGTCCCGAACGCAACAAAGCCGCAGGCAGTCGTTGCAACTACCTGGCGAATCCGACGCCTGCGCAGCCTACGTAATGGGCGTTCACGTAGATGCTGCTCACGCTCACTTTGGCGTCGTTCACGTTTTTGCGTTGCCGCGCGCATTGACTCGGTCACACCGGCGGTGAAATCAACTCCGGTATGAATAAACCCGCGAAAATCACTCGCTGGTGGCCCGGCGCGATTCGTCGGGAGAGGACGATCCGTACGGTTTACTCGTTGTTGTGGATCT
>JBDTCL010000006.1:0-12949 GCA_039923595.1 Antricoccus sp.
AAACTGCTATCGATCAGCATCTTCATCTGGTGTGCCGCCATCGTTAGTTGCGGCGCCGCGACCTCGTACTCAGTGCTGCTAATCACGCGAATCGCGCTGGGCCTGCTGGTAGCTGCAGCCGGACCTCTTGTCGCATCGCTGATCGGGGACCTATTCCCAGCGGCCGAACGAGGCCGGATCTATGGGTACATCCTCAGCGGCGAAATCATTGGCATCGGGTTCGGTCTATTGGTGTGCGGAAACGTCGCGGCCGCACTGTCATGGCGCTACGCATTCTGGGTACTTGTCCCGCCGGGACTGCTCCTCGGGTGGGCGATCTGGCGGTTCCTGCCCGAACCGAGTCGTGATGGCACAGACAAGCTCGAACCAGTCGAGCAAGGTGCCTCCCGCACGGACGATGAAATTGCGCAACCTGCAATGGCCAGCGAAAGCGACGACGCGACCAATCCTCCCCACGGCAGCACCGCTCAGACCGACACCGAGCTTCGAGCAACTGCACACCAGAACCAGGTGCTTCGCAAGGACCCCGCCACCTTGAGCATGTGGGAAGCACTGCGTTACATACTGTCCATTCGCACAAATCTTGCACTTATCCTCGCCTCGGCATTGGGATACTTCTACTTCACCGGTCTGCAGACCTTCGCGATCATCTATTTTCATGGTCGATATGGCCTCTCGCAGAGCGCCAGTACGAACGTGCTCGTGCTGGCCGGACTCGGCGCGATCGTCGGACTGTCGCTCGCAGGTCGAATAGCCGACGCGCTCAGCAAGCGCCAGTTTGTAGGCGCCCGGCCGGCCGTAGCGGGAGCGGCATTCCTGCTCTGCGCAGTGCTGCTGAGCGTGGCCCTGCTCGTCGACTCACTCGCGTTGACCCTGCCGCTATTGTTTTTGGCGGCCGCCGCCCTCGGGGGCGCGAACCCACCCCTCGATGCAGCACGACTGGACATCATGCCCGCACAGCTGCGAGGCCGCGCCGAAAGCGTCCGCACCGTGCTTCGTAGCGCGCTGGTCGCTCTCGCTCCGACGCTCTTCGGCATCATGTCCGCTGGGCTGGACCCGGCTCATGGCTCGACTGGCGCGCGAGGAATGAAATACACCATGCTGATTATGCTGGCGGCGTTGGTGATCAGCGGCCTGATCTTGGCGCTCATCGCCCGACGCACCTTTGCGCGCGACGTCGCGACCGCGCTCGCTTCCGAGCAGCAAGCTTGGGGAAGTAGTCCGTAGTAGAGACCTGCAACAATGTATCGACGGTCGTCGATACATCACCGATAGCGGCCAGCTTAGTCGTCACAACCGATTCCGGACCACTAGCCGCAGTCACGCGAACATGAAGCGTGCAAGACTGTTATCAGTACTCAAGTTCGAGGCCATTACGACGGCCCCAGCATTCAGTACGAAGGGTGAGCGAGAGGCGTGACTAATACAGGCAGCGAACCCTTCAAGGAGGACAGTGTGGGTGAGGTATTTACCGACCTGGCCGCAATGGTCTATGCAGGCGACGACTACGACGACATCTTCACCGCGCTCTGCATGGCTGCACCGTTATTCGTGACCGGCTGTGATCACGCGAGCCTGATGATCCGTCAGGGGGGACACTTGATTACCGCTGCCAGCAGCGACGACATCGCAAGGCAGATCGACGTTATGGAGCGTGAGACCGGATCCGGCCCGTGCATTGATGCGATCAATAATGAAACGCCCCATATCGATTCGGATCTACGCAATGCACGCCTTTGGCCGGTGCTGAGCGCACGTGTCGTGAAGTCCACGCCGGTGCGTGGTTTCGCTGGATCACGGGTACTGATCGACAACCGGAAAATTGGTGCGTTGAATCTTTTCTCTGACACTGCAGGCGCACTCACCCACCAATCGGTCAATGAGGCCGCGATTCTTACCGCGTTCACCTCGGTTGCGTTGGCCGCGGCAAGCGCGCGGGAAGCAGCAAGCACGCTACGCGATGGTCTGCACAGCAACCGCGAAATTGGTAAAGCGATAGGTCTGTTGATGGCCTTCCACAAGATCGACGACGACGACGCGTTCGCGATGCTCCGGCAGACATCGCAGGATCTGAATATCAAACTCAGCGCCGTCGCGCATGAAGTCGTTAACCACCATCGCCACCGAAAGCCCTAAACAACAGCTGATCATCTGCCATCCACCGATGCTCGTCGCGGACGCGATGTCTGCCAGTTACCGACATGGTGTGGAGCCACTTTCTGAGGAACTCGTATGCGGGTGCGGCGGACAGTGTGCTCGGGAGTTGACGGCGGACCTACGAAACGTAGGGATAAGAATCAGTGCTCAATTGATATCAAGTCGTCCGAACGCTGGATGCTCACCGCGAGCAGCACCCCGCCGAGTCCGATCACGCTCGCGTTGGACCGCATCGATGACGTCCGGCGATAACAGTCGGTCCAGCAATTGCGTTTATACCCGCTGGAACGACGGCGGGATCGGGGAAAGCCGACCGTGCGCGGCGACTGGCTCGCTGAGTATCTGCACTCGCTCGCGTTGAGCACTCAGTAGTGCGATCTTGGTCAATTGAATCCAGGACACCGTCCAAATCCTCGATGACCAGGCTCCGCTCGTCGGCACTGCCCGGGGCGGAGCATTTGCGGCACCTCGGCGAGCGGCACCCCCGACTCGACGAGCCACCGAATGCGCATCAGTCGACTGAGGTGTACGAATCCGTACCAGCGCCATGTGGTCTCCGGTTCTGGGACGGCAAGCAGGCCGAGCTGATAGTAGTAACGGATGGTGCGGACCGTAGTGCCAGCGAGATTCGCGAGATCTTTGACTTACATTGCTCAATTTTCACCTGTGACGTAGCGTCGCAGTCAAGTAATACGCCCATGAGAAGTAGCAGAATTTTCCCAAACGTGCCGTGAGCGCAGGTACACCGCGCAGGCGCGACAATCCCAGCAACCGCACCAGGAAGATCCCTTTTTTGCGCGCCGCGCAGCAGCGGTGTCCGGAACTCGATTTAGGTAGTCGCCTTCAGCGTGGGGGCGATCGGACGGTCAGCGGGCGTCAAATGGCCGCCGATGGGCCAAGTCGCGCACAACCGGCCAGCAGAGGCCGTTGCCCAAATGCAACGGACTCTGTTCGTCTGGCAGGTGTCTTCACAAACGAACGGCGGCCGTTAGTTCGGTGGCGGGGGGAAAGTCGTGCCAGGCGGGAAACTTGTGCCCGGCGGGAAACCCCTGCCCGGCGGGAAACTCGAGGCCTGCGGGAAAGTAGAGGCTTGCGGTGGGAAAGTCGTGGCTGGCGGTGTGCCCACGGGCCGGTCCATCGCCCTCGCGCGGCGGGCGCGACTCTGGCGCAGTTTGGAATTCACCCAGTGCAGCAGCCCCGCGAGTGCTGCGGCGACGAGCAGATAAATCAGCGCCGCGAAAAGCAAAGATGTATCAAGTACCGATTGTTGCGATATCTGTATCGGCGGAAAGATGCCGCGGAATGGACGCATTGCTAGCTGAGCATTCCGATAGACCCATTGCGTAAAGCTTGCGCCCGTGCTTGCCCCAAAGAGTCGCAGTACAAACGCGAGAGACAGCAGGACGGTGTTGATGACCGCGAACGCGTATGCCAACCACACTGCGACGCGTGCAATGGTGATCGCGACCGTCGACACATCGACATCGTCTTCGGTCTGCGCTTCGGTCTGCGCGTCGGGCTCGTACGGCCTGGCCGATACAGGATCCTGATAGGTCATGGGCAGATCCTAACGGAATTGGGCGGTATTTTCGGTGCGGCCGGACCCGACAGGTCCACGGCGAGTTTGGACCGACGATGTTGAACGAGGGCGTGAGGTGATTCAGCAGCTCAAAGGCGTTCGCGCGCCGTCGATCTCTCCGCGGCCGCCTAACGCACTGATTTGGCGGGTCTCGCGGTCTAGGGTTTTCTGCCCGGTAAGGCTCGCGCCATCGACCAGCGAAACTGCTTGAGGAGGAATGGCGAGCGATACCGGCCCCGCCGACTAGCGGGGTTGGAAAGGTGCTTCGTTGAAGCCTAGCGGTCAGTAAAAGTGCGCTCGGTCAATGACGTTAAGAAGTTCCTCGCCGTTCACGAATCTACGTAAATTGTCGATAAACAGTTCGCAGATCCGTCGATCTTCCTGAGGGCTTAGCGCTGCGGTGTGCGGGGACATCACAACTTGATCCATCGTCCACAATGGCGACTCGTCTGGTGGTGGTTCCTGCGCGAATACATCGAGCACGGCGCACGACAAGTGCCCGGATTCCAGTGCTTCGATCAAGGATTGTTCGTCGATCACGGTTCCGCGACCCACATTGACCACGGTCGCACCCGGCTTCGTCGCCGCAATCAATTCTTTTCCATAGAGACCTTCGGTTTCATCCGTACCGGGCAATGCCCAGACGATCGCGTCCACGCCGCCAACTAAGCGCGGCAGCTCATCTGTTGGATGTGTTTCGTCAACCGCATCCACTCTCGAGCCGGAACGACTCACTCCGATCACCTTCGCGCCCGCCGCGTTGAGCAAGCGGCCTGCTTCGCGGCCGATACCACCGAGACCGACAACCAATACCGTCCAGTCGGATACTTGCGCCATCGGCCACCGTTGCGGCCATTCTCGCCGCGTCTGCTGCCGCCGAAGTTTTGGTAACGCCTTAGCCCCGGCAAGGACCCCGAAAAGGGCGAACTCCGCAAGCGTCTGAGCATGCACACCCGCCGATGTGGTGAAGGTGACCCGGTCCAGCTCGGCATCAGTCAACGCCGCGGCCTTCACCTGGGCTCCACCCCCCGCGGCCATGGTCTGAACCCATCGCAATCGGGGATTGGCGCGGACCGCGGAGGCGAGCAGCGCCGGATCAGTATCCGGAATCCCATAGAACACCTCGGCCTCGGCCAGAATGCTGCCGAACTCGATTTGCTGCGCTGCCGATCGATGAAATCCAGGGTCTCCCTCATGGTCCCCCGCGAATCGCATCGGCGGTAGCAGCTCGCCATTTACGAGCAACCGAACCCCGGGCGCTGACTGCTCGATCAGCGTCCGAAGCTCCGGTTCCAGTGGCGTCGCAATCGCCACTGAAATTGGCTCACCCATCAGGATTGTCCGTCAGCTGAATGCGCCGGATCAGCCGGCTGCGTATTTGCCGCATGGGCCGGCGCCTCGCCCTTCGGAGTGTTCGCGGTAACCACACCGGCACGACCGCGTGCAGTAACGCCGAACATCGACACTGCCGATAGCGCAAGTGCGATAGCCATGAACGTGAACGCTGCACCGTTGCCGAAGCTTCCTTGTAGCCAACCGACGACGTACGCCCCGACGAAGCCACCGAGTGCACCCGCACTATTGACCAGTGCCATCGCAGCTCCAGCAACATTCTGCGGCAAGAACTCTGGTATCAGCGCGAAGTACGGTCCGTACGGTGCGTAGAGACCGATCGCGACGATGATCAACAGTACATAAGAGATCCAGTAGTGCCCCGTGCCCAAGATGATCGAGGCGACGAAAGCGACGGTACCTAACATCAGGAACGGCCACACAAACTCACGCCGGTTGCCGCTGCGATCGGAATACCGTGACGCGACGAGCATCGCGATCGCGGCAAATGCGTACGGCACAGCGGAAAGCAGACCGACTTGACCGATGCCATCGTGGCTGGCAGCCTTGAGGATCGTCGGCAGCCAAAACACGAAGCCGTATACCCCGATGCTCCACAACAGATACTGCACCGAAAGAATAATGACGTTGCGTGAACGAAACGCCTCTTTATAACCACCCTGCACCGGTTCCAGGTCCTGTTGCTCCGCGTCAAGCCGTTCCAGGATCTCGTCCTTCTCGGCATCGTTGAGCCACGCCGCGTCGCGTGGCCGATCGGCAACGAGTGCCTTGAATACAAACGCCCAAATTATTGCCGGAACTCCCTCGAGGATGAACATCCAGCGCCAGCTCGTCGCCGCGATGAGGTATCCAGACACCGCCGATAGCCACATGACTGTGATCGGGTTGCCCAAGATAAGGAAGGTGTTCGCTCGGCCTCTTTCGGCACGGCCGAACCAGTGCATCAAAAAGATCAGCATGGCGGGCAAGATGGCGGCTTCGACAACACCGAGCAGGAAACGGTCGACCATAAGCAGCCACAACCAAGGAATGACTCCCTGTGCACTGGCCAGGAAACCCCATAGCAGCACGCACCAGAAAACTAAGGTCTTTACACTTCTATTCTCGGCGAAGCGCGCCGCGGGAATTTGAAAGATGAAGTAGCCGAGGAAGAACAACGCACCGAGGAGCGCCGACGCTCCGGCTGTCAGGCCCAGATCCTTTTCAAGGCCACCAGCGACGCCGATCGAATAGTTGGACCGGTCCAGATAGGCGAGACTGTAGGTAATAAAGACGATAGGCAGCAGACGACGCCATCGCTGACTGGTGGCATTGTTGGATCTCGGTGCGGGTGCCTGGTCGGTGGCCTGTGCCATGATTCCTCCTTCAGAAGGACTCACCCCATCGGGGAGTGGGTCGCGAATCAGCGAACGCGATATTTTTCTATGTCTGAACGACGCAACGTCAGCCCGTTGCCGGCCGCGCTATCGTCGGGCTTGATCACACCGCCGGACGGATCGAGGGTTCCGTCGAAGAACATCGACTCGATCCGCACATGATCGTGGAACCACTCCATATGCCTAAAGTTCGGAATAGACGCAGCGACGTGAGCATGCAGATGCGGGCCGCAGTGCGATGAGACTTGCAACCCGTAGGACGCAGCGACCGCGGCAACTCTAAGGAACTCGGTGATGCCGCCGCATCGAGATGCGTCGGCCTGTAAGCAATCGACCGCACCAGCTGCGCACATCCGCCTGAAGTAGTAGATGTCGGTACCATATTCGCCAGCCGTCACATCGGCTGCGACGCGTTCACGGACGTGACTGAGTCCTTCCAGATCGTCAGAGGAGACCGGTTCTTCGTACCAGCGGATATCCAGGTCGCGCGCGGAGTCCATCACTCGGACTGCCTGTTTGGCGCTATATCCACCGTTGGCGTCCACATACAACTCGGTATCCGGTCCGATAATGTCTCTCGCCTGGCGCATCCGGTCGAGGTCGCGCTGCGGCGCTCTCCCCCACGACTGGCCGATCTTGATCTTCACTCGCGGAATACTTTGCTCATCGACCCAGTGCGCAAGCTGCTCGCGAAGCTGCCTCTCGTCGTATGAGGTGAAACCGCCGCTGCCGTATACCGGCACCTCATCGCGGACGGCCCCGAGAAGTCGGTGCAGCGGAAGGTCAAGCAGCCTTGACTTCAGATCCCAGAGCGCAATATCGACCGCAGAGATGGCATAACCGGCAATTCCCGGCCTGGTCATATTGCGCACCGCGATTACCATCGCCTCGAACGAGCCGCCGACATCCATCGCATTGCGACCGGTAACTATATCGGCCAATTTGTCCTTGATCACCGACGCGCATGCGGGGGGTCCGTACGTCCAGCCGGTGCCCATAAAGCCATCAGCTTGCACCTCAACCAGGATGAGCGTTGTTGAGTCCCAGGTCAGCGTGCCGTCAGCTTCAGGCGCATCGGTCGGCACTGTGTAGATCGCCGTGACGACACTGTCGATGCTCCTGTTCATCACTTGATCGCCCCAACGCTGGCCTTCTGGTCCAAGAACCACGCATCGTCGACTCGGGAATTTGTCAGTCGCCAACTACCTCGATAATGTGGCTCGTAGTCAGAAATAACTTGTTTCTTCATGTGCACTCCCTTTAGTCGGGTGTCCACAATCGAGCTATCGGCAGAAACGTGCCGAGACACCGCAGTTCACGAATAACTGATTCACTGTTTAGGTACCCACACAGCAGCCGGGTTATGCATTGAATCGCTGGTCTGGCCGATTGGCTGCATTGCACAGAGTCATGACCGGCTCCATTCCTGCTGCGGCTGCTACCTCACGCCTGCTCTGACTTTGCAGCGCCGGTCGAATTTGCGGCGTCGGTCGAATCTGCGCCGTCGCTCTCGGCATCCTCGCTTGTGAGTGGTTGCGCGAGGTCTTCCAGCTTCGCGCCCTCGGCCTTAACCCCGAACAGCAGCTCGGCGACGCCGCCGATCGCCATTACCGCGGCACCAATAAAGAATGCGATGGCGACCTTGCCGATATCACCTGAACCAATAAGTTTGCCAAACAGCAGCGGGCCACTTATTCCGCCGATAGCTGTGCCAACCGCGTAGAAGAATGCGATCGCCAGCGCCCGGGTCTCCATCGGAAAAATCTCACTTACCGTCAGATAGGCCGCGCTTGCTCCTGATGAGGCCAAAAAGAAGCACAGCACAAGAATCGCCAAGAACAGCCACTCGTTGCCGGCATTGCTAATCATCACAACGGCCAAGACCACCGCTACGGCGGCCGAACCGAGGTAGGTACCGGAAATCATCGGCTTGCGTCCGAGAGTGTCGAATAATTTGCCCAGGACCAGTGGTCCAGCAAAATTGCCGAGCGCCCAGATGATGATGAAGACCGGAACTGTGGAGGAGGAGACGTGATAAAACGTCGTCAATAGGGTGCCGATGTTGAAGGTGACCCCGTTGTATAGGAAAGCTTGACCTATAAATAATGCCAGTCCAAGCACCGCGCGTTTCGGATATTTCGTGAATGCGACCCTGGCGATCTCCCGGAACGGGATGACTTTGCGCTGACGCACGGTGAGGGTGTCCTCAGGTTCCGGAAGATCCTCGCCAGTCTGCTCGCGGATGTCTTTCTCGATTCCGTCGACGACCCGTTCTGCCTCGTCCTCCTGGCCATGAATAAATAGCCACCTGGGGCTCTCTGGCACGTGCCGGCGGACCAGCAGAACCAGTAGTCCGAGCACCGCTCCAAGCCCGAATGCCAGCCGCCACCCGAGATCTTTCGGAAAGATGGATTCGTTCAAGAGAAGCAGAGCCACTGCCGATCCCGCGGCAGAGCCAAACCAGTAGGACCCATTGATGCCGAGATCGACGCGGCCGCGGACCCGGGCCGGAATGAGTTCATCGATGGCGGAGTTGATCGCGGCGTACTCCCCGCCTATTCCGGCGCCTGTAATGAAGCGCGCGAGGTAGAAGTACCAGGGTGCGAACGAGAAGCCAGTGGCGACCGTCGCGACGATATAGATCGTCAGAGTGAGCATGAACAATTTCTTGCGGCCAAAGCGGTCAGTGAGGTGACCGAAGAACAGCGCGCCAACGCATGCGCCTGCAACATAGATCGCTGCGGCCAGGCCGATCTGGGCCGCGTCGATGGTGATCCCGCTGCCTTTCTCGGTTAATCGGGCGGCGACGGCGCCGACCATCGTGACCTCGAGCCCGTCGAGAATCCAGACACTTCCCAAACCGACGACCACCATGCGGTGGAATTTCGCCCACGGCAACCGGTCAAGTCGTGATGGAATTTGGGTCGATATCTTGCCGGTCTCGACGTCGCTGCTCATCGCGGTAGCCCTTTTGGTGAGAACGACGCCGGGTGGTTCACGCCGACCGAGCGGTCGTGGCTCTTGGTGCCGCGGAACTTGTACCAAAGTCTCAACGGGAAGAGCCCTATCAGTGGTGCCCGGCGACCTAAATTATCGCTCTCACGGCGATCGAATGCCGCAGCGTATCGGTGGGCGTCTTGAGCCGTGGGGTATTGCTTAGCACCGAATTCGTCAGCGCATCGTTCGCATTCCCAGGTCATGGTTGCACCTTGTGCGGCGAATCTGACTCGATGTCCGACGAAGCGGCATGGCAATCGATTGCTTTTCATGCGGTCGCCGGTACCCGCGAAGGACCAACTTCATGCACAACTTACCGGGTTATTTGGATAACGACTTCGCAACGTTATTTCGAAAACGACTTCGCGACATCAGTTCGGAAATAACCCGCAGGACAGACGCTCTGACGTGACGATAGATCGGCGCCGGTCAGTTTGCGACCCTCCTTAACATTCCAGACTCAAGTCCGACGCCGCGCTATCTGCTTCGTTGCCACCCGGCCACGCCCACCACCACACTGGCTCCGACGACGATTCCGATAACGAACACCCGCCACCACCTCGGGTCGGCGAATGGTCGCTGCTCGTCAGAATCCTGCGGGATGAGGTCCTGTCCGTCGGCACTGGCGGCAACCGTCGGGATGTCAAGAAGCGTTTCGACTCGGCGTCGGGTCCCCTGCTTAATCTCTGCGATCACCCGTCCTGGAGCGAGACGATCGACGATCTGAGCAACCGTGGTAGTCAAATGGTCGCGCTCCTGTTCGATCTGGTGGTCCAGTCGTACGTGCTGCGGACCACGCGCAAGTTCGGTTCGTTGCGCGACCAGCTCACGCTCGAGCATCGTCGGGGTCGCGGCGAGCATCACCCGATCAAGCATGAATGGAGCTAACTCCTCGCTTGTCGCCCCCGGCCCGCGGCCACCGAGCAATCCTTTCTGCAACTTGGCTATTCGTGCTTGCGCTTCCGCGGCACTGCCGCTGCACGCTGGCGACGCGGCATCATTTTCGTTCGACTCGATCATTGCGCTCGCGCCGTCCTTTCTTGCAAGTGGCCTATTCACTGTCCATGGTTCCCATTTCAGTCCTGCTTTAGACGCTGCGCGAGTCTGCGGATTTCGCTGCGCTGTTTACCGTCGCGATGAGGGGGTACCGAGCAGACAGGGTATTCCGCTATCCGCGGTACTACCTTTCCGATGAGCCCACAGTTTTCCAGACCCCGAAGGTGATGCAATGAGCGCGCAGATCGAACACACCGTTGAAAAGATGGTGCGCAACGTCGAGCACGGCCGATTCGAGCGCTCGTTATCCGGCCTCACCGCTGTCGCCGCGCTCTTAACGACCGCCGAGGTTTACCTCGAGCACTACAAGGCCAGTTTCGGTAACAAGTGGATGTGGGCACCAATCCTGGTGACGCCGCCGGTCGTCGTTGCTGGAATTGGCGGCGTCTTCAGCCGCCGCTGGGCAAAAACCGCCCTGCCCATCACCGCAGCGCTCTACACCGCCAATGGCTTGGCCGGAGAGTACTTCCACGCTCGTGGAGTCGCACGGAAACCTGGAGGCTGGTCGTTGGCGAGCTATAACGTGCCGATGGGGCCGCCGATCGCCGCGCCAGGCTTGATGTGTGTTGTGGGCGGAATGGGCCTACTGGCCGCTGTGCTGCGCCGGGAGAAGTGATGGATCGCGACCGCGGCGAACACCTCCCCAACCTCCGACCGAACCGAGAACCCCCGCACCCGTCGTGGCTACCGCGTCAACGCAAGGGAACGACGCCGCAGATGATCGGTCGCTATCCCGATTTCGACGTCATGCAGACAATCGACACGTGGGACAACGCCACGAGGAAAGTCGTTGTGGCACGGTTGGAGCCTGCCGGACCGCTGCGATTCTTTACCGCCAGTGAAGAACCCACGTTGCGCGCGTTATGCGACGTCTGCACCGCCCAAGACACCGATCCACGGGTCCCGGTCGCCGAATCGGTCGATGCAAAACTCGCTGACGGGATGCTCGACGGATATCAATATGCCGATATGCCTGATGACCGTGATACGTGGCGACTAGTACTCAAAGGTCTGAGCGAGGTTGCGCAGCAGCAGCACCAGAAAGAGTTCGCGGAATGTTCCACTGCGCAGCAGGAGGGCATCGTTGGACAGTTCGCTGACGGCAAGCTGGCCGGTGGCGCCTGGGACGACATCAACGTGACCCGTGCCTGGTCGGTGTGCATGCGGGCGATCCTGTCTGGCTTTTACTCCCATCCCTGGGCCTGGAACGAGATCGGCTTCGGCGGCCCGGCATATCCACGCGGCTATATGCGGCTCGGACCGACGAGTGTGTTGGAACCGTTCGAGACAGCAGGAGCCACATCAGAGGACGCCGTTCAAGCGGTGCAGCAGCATCCGGAGGTATTCGACGAATGACAATCGGCAAAGGACTACGGTCCATCTTGAAGGGCTCCATCGGCCCAGCAGATAACGACTCTCGTTTTCTGCTCGATGTGCACTCGCGCGACCTACCCGGCCAGGAGACGATGCGCCGGTACGACGAATCTGAGGAAGTCGATCTGGTCGTCGTCGGCGCTGGCGCGGGTGGTTCAGTGCTTGCCCAACGACTTGCTCGGGCAGGCTGGCGAGTGGTGATCATCGAAGCCGGACCATTCTGGCATCCCGATGAGGATTGGGTCTCCGATGAGGCCGGCTCGCACGAGCTTTACTGGACCCAGAAACGAATCATTGGCGGCGCAGATCCGATCGAACTCGGCAAGAATAACTCCGGTCGCGGCGTCGGCGGTTCCATGGTCCATTATGCCGGATACACACCCAGATTCCATCCGTCGGACTTCGAGACGTTCAGTCGCGACGGTGTTGGTGCGGACTGGCCGATTCGTTATGAGGACCTGCGCGGGCACTATGAAGTAGTCGAGCGCGAGTTGCCGGTCGCCGGACAAAACTGGCCATGGGGCGATCCGCATAAGTACCCGTTCAGCCCGCATCCGATCGGCGCCGCCGCGTCGAAACTGTGGGAGGGCGCCCGCAAATGCGGTATCGAAATGCGGGTCGGACCGGTCGGCATCGTCAATGGCACGTTCGGTAATCGGCCGCATTGCATCTATCGCGGTTATTGCCTGCAAGGCTGCAAAGTCAATGCCAAGGCAAGTCCCTATGTGACGCACCTGCCTGATGCACTTGCGCACAATGTGGAGATCAGAGCCGATTGCATGGTCTCCCGAGTGGAGCTCGACGATCGCGGCCGCGCGAGCGGTGTGGTGTATGTAAATGAGGTCGGCGGCAAGGAGCATTTCCAGAAGGCACGATTCGTCGCAATCGCCGGGTATTCTATCGAGACACCGCGGTTATTGTTGAACTCTACGTCTGCCCGGTTCCCGGATGGGCTTTGTAACGACCACGACCAGGTCGGTCGATATGTGATGGTGCAGGGAGCGAGTCAGACCGCTGGTCGCTGGCCCGAAGAGTTACGGATGTACAAAGCTCCGCC
>JBDTCL010000007.1:0-3699 GCA_039923595.1 Antricoccus sp.
AATCTTTGGTGTTGCTATGGCCGTGACGGCGACCCTCGGTGATCTTGGCGAATCGATGATCAAACGCGATGTCGGTATCAAGGACATGGGCACACTGCTACCCGGTCACGGTGGGCTGATGGACCGAATGGATTCCTTACTACCGGGTGCCGCGGTCGCGTGGTTACTACTTTCGCACTTCGTCCCCGTTTAGCGCGCTGCGCTTCGCACGGTGCAGATGCTGGCGCCTCATCGAGCCGCATCATTGAAACTTTGTCACAAACACGGCACGGGCGGTGTCTTATGCCCGAAGCCGCTCCCGCGCGGCAAAGAGAGGGATACCCGCACATGGAGCGCATCGCATTAGAACCGGTAAATGGGCTGTTCTTGAAGGCTGTTGAAATCTATTCCAGGCGCAGGTATGGGGTGGTCCTTGATCCCTTCCTCGCGATGGCTCACAACAAGAAAGCGGTTCGCGCGAATACATTATTCGAGATGCGTATCGACAAACTCGATACGCTCGATAAAACTCTGAGGGCGCTCGCGGTGATGGCTCCTGCAGCACTGTTGGGCTGTTCGTGGTGTGTGGACTTTGGATATTGGGTTTCGCACAACGACGGCGTCGATCCGGCGAAGTTGCGCACGCTGCCCACCTAGCGTGTCTGCGAGTTGTTTACCGAAACCGAGCGCCGCGTGTTGGCCTACAGCGAAGCAATGACGGTCACTCCCACAGAGGTCACCGATGAGATGGCCGAGGCACTTCGCACGGAACTGGGCGAGACGGCATTTGTAGAGCTCACGGTACTGATCGCGGTGGAGAATCAGCGATCTCGCTTCAATTCTGCGATGGGTCTGCGCGGACAGGGCTTCGCGCAAAAGTGCGAGGTGCCCCCACAGTGAGCGACACACATGGGGCGCAGTTCGATCAGTACCGCATCCTGCTATTTACTGTTGCCTACGAAATTCTTGGATCGGCAGTAGATGCAGAAGACGTCGTTCAAGACAGCTACCTGCGGTGGCGGGCGGTCGAGCTGGACCAAATCCGCTATCCCAAGGCTTATCTGGTACGGATCGCCACTCGGGTTGCCCTTAACGCGGCACGAACCGTCCAGCGCCGTCGTCAAGCTTACGTCGGGCCGTGGTTGCCCGAACCTATCGTGACCACACCTGATGTTGCCGATGACGTCGTACTTACCGAGTCGGTGTCGTTGGCGATGCTCGTCGTCCTTGAAGCATTGGCACCCACCGAACGCGCTGTTTTTGTGCTCCGGGAGGTCTTCGGTTTTGACTACGATGAGATCGCCGACGCCGTCGGCAAGTCGGCTGCTGCAGTTCGTCAGATCGCCCACCGGGCGCGCGCGCATGTCGCAGCCCGTCGACCGACGGTCGATTCGAAGCGGAGCGTGTCGGCGAACCTGCTCGCGCAGCTGTTGGAGTTCCTGCAAGCGGGCGATCTGCAGGCAATGATGAGTGTCCTTGCGCCGGATGTCGTCTTGATCGCCGATGGCGGTGGCTTGCGCGCTGCGGCGTTACGACCGATTGTGAACGCAGATAAGGTTGCCCGGTTTGTGTTGGGAATCGCGGGCAAGACCGGTAGTGCACTGGAAGTTCGGCCGGCCAATATCAATAGCTCTCCAGGCGCGTTGTATTACGTCGATGGTGACCTGGACACCATCGGTGCCATCGACACCAAAAACGGAAAGATCAGCATCGTTTATTTGGTACGCAATCCGCTCAAGTTGACCGACCTGTCACGATCGCTTAGCCGTTAGGAATCTTGGCGTGCTGGCTGATCCAGGTGTGCATGGCGATTCCGGCCGCGACACCGGCGTTGATTGATCGGGTCGAGCCGAACTGACTGATGGCGTACACGCTGTCGCAGGCCGCCACCGCTGCGGCACTCAGCCCAGTGCTTTCTTGGCCGAATAGCAAAATGCAGCGCTCGGGAAGTTTTGCGTGCTCAATAGGTTGCGAGCCTGGAAGGTTGTCAATCCCGATGATCGGCAACTGTTGTTCGCGTGCATGATCGATCAGGGTGCGCGAATCGACGTGATACTCAATATGCTGATAGCGGTCGGTGACCATCGCGCCGCGCCGGTTCCAGCGTTTGCGACCAACGATATGAATCCGACGCGCCATGAATGCATTCGCGCTACGAACCACAGTGCCGATGTTCATATCGTGGGCAAGATTCTCGATGGCTACTTCGAATGGGTGCCGCCGCAGATCGAGGTCGGCGACGATTGCCGCCACGTTCCAGTACCGGTAACAGTCAAGGATATTGCGTCGATCTCCGGCTGCTAAGAGTTCTTTGTCGTAGCGTTCGTCGGTCGGCCAGGGGAGTGGATGCGCGCCGACACCCACCTCTGGTGCGTACGCGGGTTGGCCATGGTCGTCATATTGCTGCGGTTTACCGCTCATCGTCATGCACCCGCGCACTTTAACAAATCCGGCACCGACAGACTGGGCCCACTGCAATAGTGGGACGTGAGGCTGGTCGCGCAGCGACCGGACTGATCGATTTGCATGCGACAATATAGGGCGTTATGGCTGCCCTTCCCCTCGTATTCGATGCCCCTCGCGGTGCGAAACCACCGCGCCATCTTGCTGACCTCGACCTCGCCGCCCGCCGAGTAGCGCTTACTGAGAGCGGCTACCCGGCTTTTCGGGCTGCGCAGTTGTCCAATCATTACTTCGGGCGTCTGTCGACGAGCCCGGACGAACTCACCGATATGCCACTTGCGCAGCGGCAATTGCTCGCGGCTGAGTTCTTTCCACGATTGCTCAATCCGGTGAAGCATCTGACGTGCGACGATGGCATGACTCGCAAGTCACTGTGGCGACTGTTCGACGGCGCCCTGGTCGAGTCAGTGCTCATGAGATATCCCGAACGCACCACACTTTGCGTGTCCAGCCAGGCCGGCTGCGGAATGGCCTGCCCGTTTTGCGCGACTGGTCAGGCAGGTTTGACCCGGAATTTATCAACTGCTGAAATAGTCGAGCAGGTTGTTGACGGTGCGCGAGTGATGCAGCGCGGCGAGATCGCCGGTGGGCCTGGTCGGCTCAGCAATGTGGTTTTCATGGGCATGGGCGAGCCGCTCGCGAACTACAACCGGTTGCTCGCTGCAGTCCGCCGAATTACCTCGCCAGCCCCCGATGGACTCGGCATTTCGCAACGCAGCGTCACCGTGTCGACCGTTGGTTTGGTCCCGGCGATGAAGCGACTCACCGATGAGGGACTGCACGTCCGTCTCGCGGTGTCGCTGCATACACCGGATGATGAGCTTCGCGACACCCTGGTGCCAGTCAACAATCGTTGGAAGGTCGCTGAGGTGCTGGGCGCTGCGAAGGCGTACGCAGATACCACCCGGCGGCGAATTTCCATTGAATACGCGCTTATTCGAGACATCAACGATCAGCCTTGGCGAGCAGATCTGTTAGGTAAGCTGCTGGTCGCGCGCGGCGGGTCGGCATGGGTCCACGTCAATCTCATCCCGTTGAATCCCACGCCCGGCAGCAAATGGGATGCCAGCCCTAAGCCCGTGGAACGTGAGTTTGTTCGACGATTGCAGGCCCATGGGATATCCATCACTGTCCGCGATACTCGGGGCCGGGAAATCGATGGCGCGTGTGGTCAACTGGCAGCAACGGGAGCTAGCTGATGCTGATATCCCGTCCGGATTTCCCGAAACCAAAGCTAGGTCGCCGAGGCTACGACAC
>JBDTCL010000008.1:0-4329 GCA_039923595.1 Antricoccus sp.
AACACCACGAGGCCAACGAGCGCGGAAATGAGCAACGCGACGAGGGTGCCGAGTTTGCTGGTATGCAAGAGCGGCAGTCCACTGAGCCCGCCCAGATTCCACACCGACGCGCCGCTGAAATACTGGACCAGCACAAGATAGACCGGAATTACCACGGCGACTGCGATAATTGCCGCAATCAGAGTCTTGAACAACTGCACCACAACGCCGCGAGTGCCTAACTGACCGAATCTGCGGCGAAGCACCACGTCGCCGATGACCGCGCCGACGACGAATGCTGCGCTATTAGCGACCGCCAGGCCAATCACTGCGGTCTGCGGCGGCAAGGACAAGCACAGCAGGCTCAGCACCACCCGTACCGCGACAATGCCGACCATGATCAAGACTGGCGTGCGGGAATCGCGAGCGGCAAAGAACACCCGCAATTGCAGCAGCGTGATCGCATAGGGCAGCAGTCCGAAACTGCCTGCGGCAAGAATCAGCCCGGTCGAACGTGCCGCCTCGGCGCCGAATTCGCCGACATTGAAAAAGACCATGGTGAGCGGTACCGCGAGCACCCAGAAGGCGACCGAGACCGGGATCAGTGCCAGACCGGTTAAGCGGGAGCCATCAGAGAGATACTTCTTCACTGAGGGCCAGTCCTCGTCGCGGGCAGCTCGGGCAAGTTTGGGCATGATCGCCGTCAACAGCGATACTCCGAGGATGCCGTAGGGCAATTGGAACAGCAGATCGGCAATCGTCCACTGCCCGTATAGGCTCTGGGCGCCACCTTGGAATTGGCGGTCGGCGGAGTTTGCGACTCGTCCGGCGATGGTGAAGCCAACCTGACCGAGGATGACATACATCAGGACCCAGGAACCGATCTTCGCCATTTCGCCCAGACCCACGCCACGCCAGTCAAAGCGCCACCGCCAGCGGAAGCCGACCTTGCGCCATGCCGGGATTAGGATGAAGGCCTGCAGCGCGATGCCCAAAGTGGTGCCGATGCTTAGCACCAGAATTTGCGTAGTGGAGAAGCCTTCGTACGGGTCCTGGCTGCCAGTTGTGCGGCGGCCACCAAAAACGGGTAACAGAAGTGACAGCCCGACCAGGATGACCAGGATATTATTGGCCACTGGCGCCCAGGCAGGCGCGCTGTACGAGTCGCGGATATTCAGTACCGCGCCAGCAAGCGCTCCGATGCCATAAAAAACCATTTGGGGCAGCAGAATTAGCGCCATCAGCGCAGCGAGATCGTGGTTCGGCGCCCGCGGTCCGATTCCTTGAATCGATACCAACAACGGCGCGGCGAACATACCGAGGATGGTGGCACCGCCGAGCCCGACCACGGCCAGGGTGAACAATCGCTGGGCAAAGACATTTTCATCCTCGCCGCGTTCGGCCGCGTCGTGCTGGGCACGCACCAGTAAGGGCACCACGACGCTGGTTAGCAGGCCACCGAGCAGTAGTTCGTAAACCTGGTTCGGCAGCACATTGGCGTTGCTGTAGGCGGTATAGACCAAGCCATTACCCAGGACCGCGGCCAGCACGACCGTACGGGCAAAGCCGGTAACGCGCGAAACCAACGTACCGATAGCAATCTGGCTAGCAGATCTCAGGACTCCAGCCGGTGCGCTCACCGCTCACCCGGTGCTGTCGGACCGTCCCGAGTCGCCGTCCGCGTGGGCTCCTCGTGGATTGGCAACCCTTGGATGCCACCATCCTCGTCCCATGACTGAAGGTGATCGCCAAACGGTACTGACTCATCGAGTGACTGGGCCCGATCCCGTGCCATTCGTTCGTCGTGCTCGCGCTGCCGCCGGATGTTCTTAACGCGTTGTATGTAGCGTCGTCCGATCATCAGTAGCAGCAGCCCGAAGGCGACGGCAGTCACGACGAGTGCGACTTGACCGTACGCGGAACTGCGTACTGAAATCTTGACTGACTCACCTAGCGGCTGACCTTCTGGCGTCTGGATCTGAGCAACGACCGAGAATGTTCCCGAGCGCTGCACTCTAGTAGCCACTTTGATCGTCGCTCGGGCGTGTGGCGCGATTTGCTGAACCGTCGTGTCGTTGGCAGTAATCCCGGCCGAGCGGCTCGCATCGAGACTGATCTTGACCTTGACCGGTACGTCAAGCTGATTCTCCACCGTGAAGACCAACGGAGCGGTCGCTGAGGACAACGTATAGGTGCCGTTGCTGGGCGGGACCAGCTTGATCGCACCCCGCAGGCTGCTGATATCCATGCTCAAGCTCGCTACGCGATTCGAGGTTGCGACCGTCCCCGGGGGCCAGGATGCGCTTGCGATCCGGAACGCTGACTCGTAATACGGAGCAAGTATCGCCTTGGCATTAGCATCGCTGAACGCCGACGCGAGTTGATCGAGCTCAGTCAGGGGCGTCTTCAATTCCTGCAATCCCTGGCCAGAAACCTCGGCGGCGCCCGCTGAAGCAGGATACTGCAGCGATCCGCGATCGACCGCTGGTTCGGCAAACAGCCCCCCGACAGGGGTGCTTGCCAGCCACGGGATAGCTGTGATGGTTCCGAACAGTCCGCTCAGAAAGTTGCCGGCCGGATTCCACATCGGCGGCGGGACAGCGAGCACGGCGCGGCCCGCGTTCGGCTCTTGGGCACTGATTACGCCAAGTTCGGCCACGAACCGTTGGTCCCCGGCGATCGGACCGGCGATATAGGTGCTGCCGGCACCTAGGATCCGGGTCAGCGCGGGATCAGCGGCAAGGACACTGAGCCCGGAGAGGGCGCCGCTGGCAACGGTATTCGGCGATTGGGTCACGCCGTCTGGTGACTCAAGGTAGTCCGCTTGCCCGAAGGCGCCGCCGGCGAGCACGACACGGCTGATCCCGGCCGACTTTTCGGTACTGACAGCGTCGCTGGTGAGGTAGCCACCGGCAGGCATGTCTAAGTCAATGGGGTTCACCCCGAGCGCGTCCTTCACGACTGCATCGCCGGTCGCGCGCGCTCGGCTGAAGAGATTACCGAGTCCGGCGCGGGTGACGGCGTTGATGTCCACATTGGCCATAGGAGTGGTCGCAATCGGCAGTGTTTTGGCGAGGGTTTTAAGCCTAGCTAGCCACGCTTGCGCTGCGGCCCCATCCGGGCCAGGCACCGTCTTGCCCTTGTCCAGATACGAATAGCCGCTGACCATAACCTGCAATTCACTGATCAGTTCTGGATCAATCAGCAGTGTCATGGAGTTCTGCGAGCCGAAGTTTTCCGCCGTTGCCAGGAGTCGATCCAGACGGCCACCGCGGGCGATCTGCGCGGCGAGATCATTGTTCAGGAACTGCGTTGCGCTCCCCAACCTGTGCGGGGTGTCGATTAGCGGCCACAACCAGGCAATGGTGGTTTTCGCGCCGGGCGCGACCGGTTGGTATGGCACCGTAATCGCCGCTTGAGCTGCCCTTATCGTTGCGGAGTCCGTGTCGCCATTGACGTTAATCAGTACCGGATAGGCCCCCGCGACGTACATCTGTAACTGATCGGTGGTCGCGGTCGCGGTCGCTTGCATGCTTTGGCCGGGGCCTAGATCGCCGGGGAGTTTGGTGAAGGGGCCGAAGCCTGAGGTGTACGACGGCTGGTTCTTATCGACGGCGAACAGCTGATAGCGGGAGGTGATCGGATCGTCGCTCTGCAGGCGAACCCGCGGGCTGGTGATCGTGCTCTTGCTGGTGTTCGTAACTGTGATTTGGACCGTCAGGGTGCCGTTCTTGGGCAGTGTCGATGGACTGATGCTGTCGATGCTGATGGTGGCCGGTTGATTAAGACCCCTAATACTCGGGCCGGCGGTCGGGTCGTCGGCTGCAGCAGAACCGTATAGGTTCGAGAGGCCAACCAGGGTGAAGAGCATGACCAGCACAACGCTGGCGGCACGCCGGTTCACGCGCTATCGGCCAAGATTCTCAGCGCCTCGTCGGCAATACGCCGTTCGTCGGCGTACGCCAAGCGCGCCCGCAACTCACCTAAGGGCACCCAGGCGACGGCCACGACTTCGGCATCCTCGTCGCTGAGTTGACCATCAATAGCGCGCATCAGGAAATGATGCACTGTCTTGTGCACTCGCGTGCCTTCGGCGACGAACCAGTACCGAATACTGCCAAGTGAGGCAAGGATGTCCCCTCGAATCCCGGTTTCCTCCTCGACTTCGCGGACCGCCGCTTCTTCGCGAGATTCACCAGCCTCCAGATGGCCCTTCGGCAAGGACCATAGCAGCCGGCCACGTCGGTCCAGTCGCCCAATTAAGGCCGCTGCTGGAGCGTCACCTGTGGTGATGACAATGCCGCCGGCACTGATTTCATTGCTTCGAGGCAGGCCCGCTGCAAATTCCGG
>JBDTCL010000009.1:0-4728 GCA_039923595.1 Antricoccus sp.
GTACGGCGATTCCGAGCAAGCTCAATCCGTCATCCATCCGGCTCGCGACTGCCGGTGAACTGACTCGATCCCGCGCATAAAGCAGCAAATCGATGAGTTTCTCGCGCTCATTACGCAGCGCGACTAACTCTTCAAGGTGCGGCCGAACGTCGGAGTACAGCACATAGTCTCCCGCATCCTCGGCTACCTCCTCGGCGAGCTGATGATCAGCGGTCAGTTGTTCACCGGTGCCCGTGGCATCGATAGTTGGGTCGTCGAAAGCCACTTCGGTTGCCGAATCCACGGGGCGTTCGCGCAAGGCGTGATCGAGCACCGAATCGGCCTCCGCGCCGATTTCGCGGGCCGCCGCCATGTCGGGCTTCGCATTTGGTTCGGTCATGCCGCAGATCCTCCTGGATTGAGCGATCGAAGGTGTTGCCAGAGCAGGAAGTACGAACGATGGACAGTATTCGCCACTCGGCTTTGAGCCGGGTTAGAACCGAACGACGCGAACGATCGCCAGCGACCGGCACCGTCGAATGCTGCGGCTATCAGATCCTCAGGCGCCGCGCCGGGGAGTCCGAGCATTTGCGCTGGGTCCGTCCCGATCACAAAATTGCGGACTTCGTCGAACATGTCGTCGGGTAGTTCGACCTTGCCGCTGGTCACCAGAGTTGCCGCCTCCAGCAGCCGCAGTTGTTGCGACTGGGGATGCTGGTACAGCTCTTCTAGTGCGTCATACAGTTGATCGCGTACGGCTGGTGCGCATTTTGTCGCGAGGGTATCCAACGTGCTAAGTGCGACAGCAGACTTAATATCGTCGGCCCGGACACTAAACACGCCGTCGACGATTTTGCGCAAGTTTGGGTAGCCGCTGATCTGCTCCAGTAGCTCGCGCAGATCCCCTGTGGAAATCTGTGGGTCTGCGATGATCGCCTCGATTGCGCGCTCAATGCCATAGCGATCAAGTCGCTCAAGCAGCCGCTCACGATCAGCACGATCGACTGGTATTTCTGGTCGCAGGAAGAAATCTGTCGAGAGCAGCAACATTTGGCGTACCGATTGCTCAAGGCCAGCGAGTTGACGCAACACTTCTGCATCAGCGGAAGTGAAGTTCCCGGCCATCGTTGATTCGGCCACCAGGCCAACAAGAGGCAGGACCTGTGAGACGGCGTGGCGCAGCGTGTACGAGTGCTCGCTCGCTAATTGCGCTGCCGCGATCATCGGTTCATCAGCACTTATCTGATCGGCCTTGTTCAAAATCGCGAGGGCGTTGATCGGGCTGCTGGTGGTGTTGCTCGAGGTACGGCGAAACGCGTTGAGCGCTTCGGCATCATCAGCGCGCACCGATTGGGTAATCACATACAGCACCGCTTCAGCTGCCGAGACAGCAATCTGCGACTGCTCGTCGACACCACCGGTGGGGGGAGTGCCAGCTTCTTTGCCCAGCATCCCTTGAGTGCGACTCACACTGTGCTCATCAAGCGACGCCAGTCCGGGCGTGTCGATTATGGTCACCGCACGCAGCAGATCGTAGGTGAGGTAGGCATCGACGACCGCGACTTCTTGAGGGTCACAACCGAGGTCTCTGGGGATCACGCCATCCTGATCGTAGGGCAACGTCAGCACGGTGCCATCGAATTTACGGACCTCCACCCGGTCAATGGTGCCGTAGCGGAACCTCGTCACGATGCGCGTGCATTCGCGGATGTCCGTAGGCGAGACGCGTCGACCGATGAGGGCATTGACGACTGTTGACTTGCCAGATTTGATCCGACCGGCGACGGCTAGCTGCAGTGGACCTTGGAGACGACGGAGCACTTCGCCGATCGCAGTCGCCACATCGGGCGGTGTTGTGGCGATGAGCCGTTCGCACATGCTGATCACCAGCGGCGACATCCGCTGGCTGGTCAATTGTGGTGCGGTCACGGGGTTTCCTAAATGTTGAGCAACAAGATCACAATTAATGCGACGGCCACGATGGCGATTCCGATCCAGATAAACATTTTTGGGTCAACCCGCGCTGAGCTGGTGGGTCCGCGTTGCCCACCTTGCACTCCGATCGGAGCCGACTGGGTGGACTGGGCCAGGCGTGCTGCGGGCGGGCGCGCTGCGGGCGGGCCTGGTGCGGTTGGGACCGGTTGCACTATGCGCTGCGGACCGTTGTTCGGTCGGGGTCGAGCCACCGGCGGTGACGATGAAGGCACCGGAATCGGTGAGTTGCCGGTCGGTGGGCGCTGCTGCGCTCCGGTGACTGGGCGCGGCTGATTAGCCGTTGGTGGTCGGGGCTGATTACCCGTTGGCGGTCGCTGCTGTGCCCCTGTCGGTGGCCGTTGCTGGCCTCCTGTGAGCGGCCGGCTAGCGGGTCCGGTCGATGCCGGCATGACGGGTCGTTGGCCGGGCGGCGCGTCGATTCGCCGAACGTTTCCCGGCGGTGGCGGTGCGCTAGGTCGAAAGGTACGAATATTGGGCAAATCAGCAGGGTTGATTCGGCGAGTTGCCTCACGCGTTGGCGCATTTGGGGTGCGGCCGGAAAGGTTCGGTCGGGGGATCGCGCCGGCAGGAAGCGGTCGTTGCTGGCCCCCCGTTCGTGGCGGTCCTTGCAGCGCCGGACCAAGTCCAGCTTGAGCGGGTGGTCCGGTTGCTCCTTGGCGTGGTCCAACATTCAGATATAGCGCTCCGGTAGCCACAGTTGATTCAGGCTGATCGAGGGTCGTCGGGGTAATTCCCATGCCCTCTTGAATCAACCGCGCGACCAGAGGTACGCGTGATGAACCGCCCACCAGATAAACGCCGACGAGCTGATTAGGGGTGAATTTCGCTTCGCTGAGAGTCGTCGCAAGGAGCTCGACCGAGCGGGCCAGGTTTGGCCGGATCATGTCCTCGAACTCACTGCGGGTCAGGTGCGCGTCGGAGAATGGGTCCGGCAGGGCGATATCGGTATGCGGATGCCGCGACAGTGCTTCTTTACCGTCTCGGATATCGACAGCAAGTGATCGCTGCGCGCGCCGCGAGGTGGTGTCGGTTGGCCGGTTGAGCCGCTCCCACGCCTCGGGATCAGTTTTGCTGTGTTCCTTGCCGATATTCTCTAAAATCGCGTGGTCAAAATCGAGTCCGCCAAGATCGGGCAATCCCGCTTCTGCTACTACCTCGAAACTAATCCCTCGTTTTTGCACGATTGCGACGTCGAAGGTGCCCCCGCCGAGGTCATAAACGGCCAGAGCTGATCCTGGCGGCAGTTCGCGTCCGCACTGAGTCGCGAAGTGCGTTGCTGCGCCCACCGGTTCTGGTACGAGTAATGGATTGTCGTGCAGGCCGGCCTCTTTGCACGCGGCGATCAGTACATCTCGGCGCGTTTGTCGCCAGCGGGCGGGGTGAGTCAGACGCACAACATCAGGGTTGGCGTTGCCGAACTGATGCCGAAACTCCTGAAGCACCCGGCCAAGCACGGCTGCAATGGCCCGCTGTACCGAAATCACGTCGGTACCCAAAAGCAGTTCGCCGTCATCGATTCGACGCTTCGGATTGGGCTCGTACCGGCTGGGGTCGAGACGCGCTTGCCGATCGGCATCGCGACCGACTGCTATGGATCCGTCCTCGCTGAGATAAATCGACGACGGCACAAGGGGGCTGCCGTCGATGGTGAGTAGGCGCGGCGGGGAGCCATCGATTGACACAGCGGCGACCGTATTAGAGGTACCGAAGTCGACCGCCAAGACCCGCATCTGATCAACCCCTCGCCGATTGCGATGAAATTTTCTTCCTCATCCTGCCACGCACGCCCACGTTCAGGTACGCGCGCTTGCCTGATCGTCTAGGGTTGGGCGACCTTAGATGCCAGATGTGAGGGAATCGTCGTCGTGGACAAGCAGGATCGAACTTCTAACGCAGATGAGGAATGGTTCGCCGGATTGCGACCGTCGCAGCCTCCTGAGGCGCGTGCCGCATCTTACGATCCGCCCCAAATCGAACAGGATGATCCGGTTGGTTCGTCGGCTGGCGGTGATGTGCATACCGGACCGATACACAAACCGCCGGTCAGTTCGGTTCCGCCCCAACGGTCGCCGTATCCCAACGACCTGGGTCCTGGATCTGTGATCCCGCCGCCTCGCGAGTCGGCCTCTCGCGAGCCGACCTCTCTTGTGCCGGCGACTCGGTCCGGCGCCCATGAGCGATTCGAGACGCCGCAGGCCCAGTTCACTCAGCAGATTCCAGTCTCGAACTTTGCGCCGCAGTCAGAACCCCAGCACGCGAATATGCAGCAGCTATACGGACAGTCCTATCAGTCCCCGCAACAACCCGCACCAGCTGCGCACTACCCCACGGATGGCTACCGTGCCCAGCACCAGCCCGCACCACAGCCGTTGCCCGCCGCGCCGTATCCGCAGCAGCCACCGGCTGCACAGCAACCTCCAGCCGACCCGCCGCCGCAGCCACCCCACGTGCAGCAGGCACCCGCGCCGCCGCCGCAGCAGTTGACTGCTGCAGACCTGACGCCGCAGAGTCTGGTCAAACCCGAAACCGAAGCGCCGAAGTCCGGTTGGCGCCGCGCAGTATTCAAGGTCTCTGGTGGGTCGGTAAATCCTGGACCGAGCAAGGTCGAAGCCGATCGAGACGCGCTTATTGAACGGGTGCGCACCCCGATCCGCGGCTGCCACAAGATCGCGGTGGTCAGCCTCAAAGGCGGAATCGGCAAAACGACGACGACGTCTTGCCTTGGTCTGACGCTTGCGCACTACCGCGGTGATC
>JBDTCL010000010.1:0-4149 GCA_039923595.1 Antricoccus sp.
AGGGTCGTGAGCGGCCAGCGTTCGCCAGGCTGCATACAGCCCGTCCTCGCGGTGCGGCATCGGCCAAAGCGGGTGCGAATCGAGGAAAGCGGCAACCCATTTCACGGTCAGATCATCGATGATGTCACTGGCTGCAGGCGCAGGCGCAGGCGCGAGTGTGGTTGTGGAGGTGTTGGGAATGAGCAGCTCGGCGGCCGCGATGTGCGCCGCACTCATCACTTGATCTGCGACCGTGATGTCGGTCAGTGTGAGCAGCGCGGGAGCTCGTTCGATCACGGCGGCGATCAAATCCTGGTGGGTAATCCGGCCGGATTGCAGGTCGGCCACGTACGCCTCGAGTGTTCGGGTCAAAGCGATCTCGGGCACATTCGCTTCCTCGAAGGGTGCATCTTCGAATGCGGCGAGTGGGTTAATCGCGATGAAGGAGCTCAGCGGCCACATCGGAGCGATGTCTCGAGAGACACGTGCGACATCGGTTCTAATCTGTAACGACATCTCTTGTTTCCTTTGATTATCCGGATGTGGTTGCAGCCGAGAGGGAGCGGCTGTAAAGCAGGTCCCGTCCGGCGCTCGTGTGCGTGGTAGCAGAGGACAACGCTTGGGTAGCGATGAGCGCGAATCCGGGGGCGATGACCCACCATGGCGAGACTGCCGCCGGTGTGGCGGTTACGCGGAGCATGGTGTCGAAGATTGCAACGAGACACATGTATATTGCAGCAATCGCGACAGTACCGATCGCAGTGAACGCAACTGTGGCGTATGAGAGCTGCGCGAGGAGTGTTCCGCCGATCGCGACACCGCCGGTCAGTAGGACGAACGCGAGGAGCGCCAGGCTTGCGGCGGAGACATGTGGGGCGAGAAGTGCGCGGAATCCAGCTACAGCGGCGATAGCGACCCCAATCGCCACAATAATAGCGACTGTTTTCTGCGATGACGAAGTTATCACTCGTTCTGGAAAGTCTCGCTGAGAAGCAGCGCGATGGACACCTGTATTGGCGGACAGGAATAAAGCGGACTTATAAAGGCCATGTGCGACCAAGTGGAGCACGGCTGCAGCGAAAGCACCCAGTCCGCAGGCCATGATCATGAAGCCCATCTGAGCCATGGTCGAGAAAACGAGCCGACCTTTCACATCAGGTTTAACCATGCGGACCGCTGATGCGTACACGACCGTCAACGCGCCAGCGACAAAGATGACGCTCATCGCGACCGTCGAACGCCCGAGCGCCGGCGCGAATCGCAAGTACAGAATCGTTCCAGCATTGACGACGCCTGCATGCATGATCGCCGACACGGGTGTGGGCGAAGCAAGTGTTGCCGGCAGCCATCGGTGGAATGGGATTTGGCTTGAGCGGGCCAGTCCTGGCGCTACTAGAAGTACGACGGTGAGTACGGCAAGCGAACCTGACAAATTCGCTACCGCAACCCCGACTCCGGATAGCGGCAGGGCGATACCGTTTTTAGAGAACAAAATTATCGCACCAGCTATGAACGCCAGATCTGCGATCGCGAAACGCACGGCGGTACGCCGCACGCCGTCGCGCGCCTGCCTATTGTGCCGATACGTTGCAAGCAATAACAGGAGGCTCGCACCGGCGGCCAGCCAAGCGATGAGGAACGTCAACACGGTGCTCGCGCAAACCATCACTGTGGTCGTTGCGGTCAACAGATTCGTCATCGTGACGAACCAACCCTGGCGATGGTCCCCGCGCAGGTACCGCACTGCGAACGACTGGATCAGCGCGCTAAGACCGAGCACTAGAAGCATCATCACGATCGCCAACGCATCGAATTTCAGGCCAAGCACTTTGGCGTCAAAGTGCAACGGCGAGGAACTCCCCACGGCAACGCTGATGCCAAGGGCCACGGTTGCGACGAAACCAATTCCAGTGATCGCCGACGACACGCGCGCGACTTGGCCGATCCGACCCTGTGACGTTGCACCGAGGACGGCGGCGATCCAAGGTGTCACGAGCGCGATCGTGGCAAACGCAGCCTCGAGCATCAGCAGCTCCTCGTATTGACGGACTTATAAAACAGGAAAAATATAACACGTAATTGATTACCGGTAATGTGAGTTGGGATACAGGATTCGGGCCGCGTAGGATTGCCGCATGGCCCGCTGGACCTTCCTGACAAATCACGCGCACGTCCTCATGTGCGTGGCGCAAAACCCGAACGTGCGGCTGCGAGACATCGCCCAGAGCGTTGGTATTACCGAGCGCGCAGCTCAGCGGATCATCACCGAGTTAGAGGAAGCTGGCTATTTGCAGCGTGAACGCGATGGCCGCCGCAACGCTTATCGCCTCAATACTTCGATGCCGCTGCGTCACCCGATGGACAGTGCGCTTGGGGTGGCCGAGTTAATCGCCACCTTCAAGCCGGAACCACAGGAGGGCTAGCTAGGCCCGAGCACACTGAGCCTCATCTTGACGTTGCTATCGCAACGTCAGGCATCAGCTGGGCCGAGGGCTGCGTCCTGTGGATTGTTGGCGGTGACAGACTAAAGACGTGTATTCGCCAGAATTGTCGATCCGTCGTGCCCGCGTGTCAGACGTATCGGCGATCCGCGCGATCGTGCAACCGCTCGCTGAAGCACGGATCCTGGTGGCCAAGGAAACGGTCGCCTATTACGAAGGAATCCAGGAATTTAGGGTCGCCGAAGTCGATGGCGAAGTTGCCGGATTCGGCGCCCTGCATGTGATGTGGGAAGACCTTGCCGAGGTGCGCACACTCGCGACCTCCAGTCATTTCAAGGGTGCGGGTGTGGGAAGCGCGATTCTCAAACAACTGCTTCTCGACGCCACTGAGATCGGTGTACGACGACTTTTTTGTCTCACGTTTGAAACAGACTTCTTCAGCAGACATGGTTTTGTTGAACTAGAAGGAACACCCATCGAACCCGATGTGTACGCCGAGTTGCTGCGCTCACACGATGATGGTGTCGCGGAGTTTCTTGATCTTGCTCGCGTCAAACCAAATACTCTCGGAAATTGCCGAATGATCAGATACCTCGATAGTGATGCTGTCTGGCATCCGCAGATCTGACGCACCTGCCCACAAGTGGCAACGGTCTTAGTCGCTAGCCGCCAGTTCCGCGCGTGAGATCAGTGGCTGAGCAAGGTCGTGAAACTCTGGAACCCCGTATAGAGCGCCACCAGTAGCAGGAGCGCTGCGAAGGTCTGTCGCAGACGAACCGCAGATACTCGCGCGACGACGCGGCTGCCGAGCAGGCTGCCGACCACCGCCGCGCCGGTGAAGGTCGCGATCAGACCCCAATCGAGCGCACCAATCAGCTGCGCTCGTGCCGCCAGTGCGGTTGCGCTGTTGATTGCGATCACCAGCAGCGAGGTGCCGACGGCCACCGGCATCGGAAAGTCGAGTGCGAGGACCAGCGCAGGGACCAGCGCGAATCCGCCTCCGACGCCGAAGAATCCAGTTAGCAAACCTACTGCAGTGGCAGTCCCGATGAGCTTGACCATACGGCGACTATCGTGCCAGGACGATTGCCGGGGTGAGTCCGGTACTACATCGTAGGTGGTGTGCTGCTCGGGCACCGCGACTGTAGTGGGCTGGACGGCGGAGCGCACCATCAAGACTGCGACGACGAGCATGAGAATCGCGAACGCTGCCAACAGCACCGGTGGTGACACTTTTACCGATAACTTGCTTCCGGCCAATGACCCGGCCGTGCCGAGTAGTCAAAGGTCAGCCCCTGCCCCACCCGGACTCGTCCGGCTCGAGCGTGGGGGATCAGCGCGATGAGTGAACTCACCCCGACGATCAGAAGTGAACTCGTGGTCGCCGAGCCGGGGCTTTGGTCGAGCAGGTAGACCAGGGCCGGGACGGTCAGGATCGAACCGCCACCGCCGAGTGCGCCCAGGCTGAGCCCGATGACTAGCCCCAGTGGCAGCGCTAGCAGCAGCATTGTCAGCGACGGCGAAAGAGTCGACTCAGCAGGGAACCGCGGGCAGTCACCGCGGCGGCCCGATGGCCCTGGCAACGTTGACTAGATGGAATTCCACGCATCACTTGATCGATGTGTTGGCCACACCCGGCCCAGGTCGTCTTGCCACAGGATTTGCAAGCTACTGCACGGCACACGGTATTGATCTCCTTCATAGTTCCGATTACGAGCTCACGCCGAGT
>JBDTCL010000011.1:0-3464 GCA_039923595.1 Antricoccus sp.
CGGAACGGATCAAGGTGAACCGTCGTGACTTTGTGCATGTCTTCACAAGCGGGTACCTTGGAGGGCGCACATTCACCGACAGCGGCGGTCAACCTCGTTGCTGAGAAACCGGGAGCTCCTTTGGCAACCTCAACGTCTACGGCGCTGTCTGCGTCCGCTGCTGCGGTCTCGACGGTGACGATTGACCGGACAATCCCGGAAGCCACGGTAGCCCGTCTCGCAGTGTATTTACGAGTCGCCGATGAAATGCTCGGACAATCCGCCAGCCTGATCGCCTCTAGCGCGCTGGCTGCCGCGTGCGGCGTCAATCCCGCCAAACTGCGCAAAGATCTGTCATTTCTTGGATCGATCGGCACCCGAGGCGTCGGCTATGAGCTCACGACCCTCCGCGACCGACTCGCTGAGGTGCTCGGCATGTCGCAGTACCGGGATGTCGTGATCGTGGGTGTGGGCCATCTCGGTCATGCGCTGGCCGGCTATGGCGGGCTCGCCCAACGCGGTTTCCGACTAGTGGGATTATTTGACATTGATCGCGCGCGGATCGGTGAACGCATTGCCGATCTTACGGTCGCTCCGCTGACTGATCTCGCGTCGGTCGTCGGCGGTAGCGACGCACCGATTGGGCTGATCGCCACACCAGCGGAAGCCGCTCAGGCTGTTGCGGTCGCGCTTATGGATGCCGGCGTCACCAGCATTTTGAACTTCGCCTCGACAATGCTCGACGTGCCAGCTGGCGTCGATGTGCGCAAGGTTGATCTCGCAACCGAGCTGCAGATTCTGTCATTTCATCAGCAGCGCCGATCCGGTGCCCGAATCGCTTCTGGAGGTTCGATCAGATGAGCCTGCTGGTTGTCGGACTATCACATCAACACGCGCCGGTGTCTTTATTGGAGCGGGCCTCGATTGACGCCGCCGCCTTGCCGAGCGTGCTTCAAGCGATTCTTGCATCAGACTCCGTCAATGAAGCCATGCTGCTGTCGACCTGCAATCGCGTTGAGGTCTATGCCGATATAGAACGATTCCATGGCGGTATCGACGCAGTCGTGGGTTGGTTCGCCAACCATCTGCAGATGCAGGCGACTGAATTAGCCGATGTGTTTGAGATCGAATATGGCGAACGGGTCGTCGAGCACGCCATGCGGGTCGCAAGTGGCCTTGATTCAATGGTGGTCGGAGAGCCACAAATCCTTGGCCAGTTACGGACGGCCTATCTCGATGCGGTCGATCATGCCGCGGTGAGTACGCAGATTCATGCCCTCGCGCAGCGTGCGCTCCGCGTCGGCAAGCGAATCCAAACCGAGCTTCAAATCTCGACTGTCGGTCGCAACATGGCCACTGTGGCGGTTGATTTAGCCGCAGATTTCACCCGACTTGCCGGCGCCTCGGCACTTGTCGCAGGAGCGGGGTCGATGGCTGCACTTGCTGCACATGCCCTGCGCCGCAACGAAGTCGACTCCTTGCTTATCGCGAACCGATCTGCGGCTCGAGCGCAATTGCTCGCTGAGCGTGTCGACGGACGCCCCATTCCGCTCGACGATGTGCCCGTCCATCTCGGCAAAGTGGATGTCCTGATCACTGCGCTCGGATCTTCGCCTGCAATTATCGATCTCGCATCGCTGGCCGGGCGCGACGAGCGGCCCCTGACGATCGTCGATCTCGCGCTGCCGAAAAATATCGCCGATGAGGTAACAGAGCTGCCCTATGTGCGTTATATCGGGCTAAACCAGATTCAGGACCGTGCTCGTCAGTTGTCGCTGCCGGTCGATGACGGTGCAGCGTTAGAGCTCATCGCAGATGAGGTAGCGCAATTTATCGCCAAGCAGAACAGCGCCGCTGTCGCACCGACGATCACTGCGCTACGGGCCAAGGCCGACGGTGTGGTCGAACGTGAGCTGATCCGTTTGAAGAACCGCATCCCTGATGTGGATGACCGTGCTCTTGGTGAAATTGAATATGCGATATCGCGGATTGTGGACAAAATTATGCACACACCTACCGTTCGGGTGCGTGAAGTGGCCGGCACGCCGTCCGGTGAGGCCTATGCGGAGGCACTTCGCACCCTTTTCGATTTGTCGGTCGACAATCTGCAGGCTGCGATTTCGATACCACTCACAACGACTGCGACAGTTGGACCTGGGCCGACACCGAACGCTGAAGCAACATGAGTGCTGCGCCGCAGGTCCTGCGTCTAGGAACGCGAACGAGCTTGCTTGCCCGCAGTCAATCTCAACATGTTGCTGATCAGCTCACCGCAGTGACCGGTCACCGTGTCGAACTAGTCGAGATTATCACCCGAGGTGACCTGGACCCGGGACCATTACACGCGATGGGCGGTCAAGGAGTATTCACCTCTGCACTGCGTGATGCGCTATATAACCGACAAGTCGACTTTGCAGTTCACTCATTGAAGGACCTACCCACCGCGACAGTCGACGGGTTGACGATCGCTGCTATCCCGCCGCGCGAAGATCCACGCGATGCGCTGATCGCGCGCGACGGACTGACGATCGGCCAGTTGCCCCCTGGCGCCACCGTGGGCACCGGGTCGCTTCGACGCAGCGCCCAACTGCGCGCAATGGGACTTGACCTGCAACCGGTGCCCATACGTGGAAATGTCGATTCCCGCCTTCGCAAAGTGCAAACGGGTGAGCTTGATGCAGTGGTCTTGGCCGCCTCCGGACTTCGCCGGCTTGGCAGAGCCGACCTCATCACCGAGTCAATCGATCCAATCGCGATGTTGCCCGCACCCGGACAAGGAGCGCTCGCAATTGAGGCCCTGGAAGATAACACACAGATCCTCGATTTGTTGAATCGCCTTGATGATCACTACAGTCGTCTATCGGTAACAGCTGAACGCGCCGTCCTGGCCGAACTCGAAGCTGGGTGCTCCTCACCAGTAGGAGCCCTAGCAGAGGTGGTCGACGCCGAGGACGGCTTATTGATCTCACTACGGGCATCAGTGACCGCTCTCGACGGGAGCGACGCTGTCCGTAACGCTTTGACCGCACCACTCACCGACGCTGAAATCGTCGGGGCCCGGCTAGCCCGGATCCTGCTCGAGGACGGCGCCACTGATTTCATGGGGGCTCGCGAATGACGCGCGCACGCAAGAACACTAAAGGCCGCATTCACTTTGTCGGACTCGGACCCGGCGATCCTGATCTACTCACAGGTGGCGCTCGCGATGCCCTCGCTGTCGCTGATGTCGTCGTGGTCGATGAACTCGACGCTGCTGCAGCACAGGCGCTAAGCGAGATCGAACCGCTGATTGCGCAACCCGATCCGGCTGCAGTGGCCAAGGTCCTGGTCGCTGAGGCCAAACAAGGACACATGGTCGTGCGCTTGGTCAGCGGTGATCCGCTCGCGCACGAGGAAACAACCAAAGAAATTCAGGCCGTCAGTCGATCAAGTGTCCCGTGGCGAGTCATCGCAGGGGTCGCAGCTCAGACGGCGATCCCGTCCTA
>JBDTCL010000012.1:0-9672 GCA_039923595.1 Antricoccus sp.
CCAAGAATAAATGGTCCCAGTGCTGACCCGATCCCGGCAATATGGAACAGCGGGACGCCGACGAAGTTCACTTCATCACTGAACCGGAAGCCGAATATCGCGGCGTTATTGTTGCATTGCATCCGCATATTGCTATGGGTCAACACTGCGCCTTTAGGGCGTCCGGTAGTGCCCGAGGTGTACATGATCAGGCACGGTGATTGCTCATTCGCGACATTTGGCAGCTCATCAGAGGACGCATCGGCCATCTCGTTGTCATAATCGCGACCGCCAGCGGGCAGCGGTAGGGCCGGATCAGCGCGGCCGCAGATCAGCCGAGCCGGAGGGTTGCTCAGTTCCATGTCCGAGATTCGGTCGAGAGCTTCTTCGACCACGATTACCTTGGGCGCGCAATCGTTGAGCAGATAGGTCAGTTCGGCGGGCGCCAACCGAAAATTTAGTGGTACCGCGATGGCGCCGAGACGCCAGGAGGCGAAACAGGCTTCGATGAATTCAATACGGTTCATGGTCAAGATCGCGACGCGGTCGCCGGCGCAGACGCCGTGAGCGGCAAACATTTGGGCGACTCGGTGCACTTGTTGATCGAGCTGCGCGAATGAGCGCTGAGGTCCGTCCGTGAAGGCGAATGCCAAATCGTCGGGGACGCTGCGAGATAGTCGGCTAAGCACAGCTGCAAAATCCATGTTCCGGCTCGATGAGTCGACTAGGTCGTTGCGCGTCACTGCATTACCTCCACTTGCGTGATTGTGATCGAAGCTCAGCTTAATGGCGGGGAAGATCAGCGCGCTGTTGCCAACGAAGCAGCGACCGACCCGAAGGACCTGTAGCCACGGCATAGTGGAGGTGTGGTTTGTGGCGAAGGTCCCAATTTCCTAACCTAGGGGCACTTTTTACCCAACGCTCACCGGGGACGGTCCCTGTTCACCTGAGCGAAACACAGCCCGCGACTGCTGGAAACAGACAGTAATAAGAGTCATTCGGGTTATGTCCGTTCGAATCGACAAGGCAGGACGCAATGCAGATAGCTGTATTAGCAGGGGGAGTCACCTACGATTCCGGATCCATCGCGTGGACATTGATAAGTGGGGCATTGGTGTTGTTGATGACACCTGCGCTCGCCTTCTTCTATGGCGGCATGGTCCGCGCAAAGCACGTCCTCGCAATGTTGATGCAAAACTTCATGGCGATTGCGATCGTCACTCTCACGTGGTGCGTCGTGGGTTTCTCGCTCGCATTCGGGGGCGCCGGAAAATGGATCGGCGATTTCTCATTCTTCGGCTTGCTTGATCCGACGAAGGCAATACCGGGCATCACTGCGCCAATCCCACCGATGGCATTCATGCTGTTCCAGATGACGTTCGCGATCATTACGCTTGCGCTCATTACCGGCGCCACGGCCGATCGTTGGAAATTCGGCTCGTTTGTATTGTTTGGTTCGATCTGGAGCATTTTGATTTATCCGACAGTCGCGCATTGGGTTTTTTCCCCGCAAGGCTGGCTGGCCAAACTTGGTGCTTTCGACTTCGCTGGCGGCACCGTCGTGCACATCAACGCTGGAGCCGCGGGGCTCGCAATGGCGCTTATCCTGGGCAAGCGGCGCGGCTGGGGAAAAGAAAACATTCGGGGTCACAACATCCCGTTCGTGATGCTCGGTGCTGGACTGTTGTGGTTTGGCTGGTACGGCTTCAACGCGGGCTCGGCGTTAGCCACCAACGACGGCAATGGCCAACTCGCGAGTTATGCGTTTGTTAATACAACGGTGGCGGCTGCAGCCGCGCTCATCGGCTGGGTGATTTGGGAGAAGTCGCGCTTTGGCTCTGCAACGGCCTTGGGCGCCGCATCCGGCGCAGTCGCTGGGCTCGTCGCGATCACCCCGTGCGCTGGATTCGTGACTCCGCTTGCCTCGATCCCGATCGGTCTGCTCGCTGGCGCGATCTGCGCGGCATGCGTCAAGATTAAAGAGCGGCTCGGTTTTGATGATGCACTTGATGTGGTCGCCGTTCACCTTGTCGGTGGAATCTGGGGATCACTGTGTGTCGGTTTATTCGCGACAGCGACCATCAATCCCGTTCTCGCAGGGAAAGGTGACTGGGGTCTCCTGGTGGGGGGCAACGGTGCGTTGTTGTGGCACCAACTCATCGCGGTGGTGGCTGTGTTCGCCTTCTCGTTCATCGGTACGTTTATTATCGGTAAGGTGGTTGGGCTGATCATTCCTAATCGAGTCGATCCGGAAACCGAAGAGGCTGGCCTTGACATGGGGATGCACGGCGAAAGCGCATACGAGTTCAATGATCGTCCCACCGGCACCGGTCACCACATCGATCCGCGTTTGCTTAGGCAGTCGGATGCGGCGCAGGAAGAAGAGACAGTATGAAGCTGATTACCGCAATCATCAAACCCTTCATGCTCGCTGACGTGAAGGAAGCGCTAGAGACTCTCGGTGTCTCTGGTATGACCGTCAGCGAGGTGTCCGGTTACGGACGTCAGAAGGGCCATACGGAAATTTACCGCGGCTCGGAATACGAGGTCGATCTGGTCCCCAAGATTCGACTGGAGGTCCTAGCGGATGGCGCAGAGACCGAAGAGATCGTCGCGGAGATTGTGCGTACGGCCAATACCGGCAAGATCGGCGACGGCAAAGTCTGGGTGACAAATGTCGACACGCTGGTGCGAGTTCGCACAGGCGAACGAGATGCCGACGCGGTCTAGCGCAGAGGTCAAAGAGGCTCGCGGCCAGCTGCTGACGTCGTCGGTAGCTGGCCCCGAACTTCGTCAGGCGCTCACCTCACTGTATGACGACTGGTTATGCCAGATCATGCCCCAGCGACCTGGCATCGCGCTGGTCGCAGTTGGCGGACTTGGCCGGTCAGAGGTGGCACCGCAATCGGATCTTGATCTGGTGCTGCTGCACCAGGACACGACGGAGAATATTTCGCACATCGCCGACTCAATTTGGTACCCGATATGGGATTCGGGAATTGTTCTTGATCATTCGGTGCGGACGATCGAACAGGCCGCGAAACTAGCTGCCTCAGACGTCAAGGTCGCTCTGGGGCTTCTGGACATTCGGTTTATTGCCGGTGATCGGTCAATCGCGCAGGACGCTGCATCACAGATCGTGACCGCCTGGCGCACCGGCGTTGCCAAGCGCATCAGCGAGTTGCGATCGTTGGCTGCGGAGCGAAGCACTCAGTTCGGGTCCGCGGCATATCTGCTGGAACCGAATTTGAAGCAGTCGTACGGCGGGCTTCGCGATGGTGCCGTTTTGCAAGCACTTGCCCGAGCACAGCTGATTGACATTCATCCTGCGGTGCGCCAGGCGCGAGAAGTTCTGCTTGATGTGCGCGGTGAGGTGCACCGGTTGACTGGCAAGTCCGGCGACGTGCTTCGTGCACAGGACCGGGCAAGTGTCGCCGAGCGACTTCGATACTCGGGCCCGGATGCAGTACTGCGAGCAGTGAACGAAGCGGCGCGCACCGTGACATATGCAATGGATGTGGCCTTTCGCCGCGCTGCCGTGCAGCTGCCAGCAAGGGGACTCACGCTGCGTGCCAGGTTGCGGCTGCCTCGAGCGCGGGTGGCGGTGCAGCGAGCACCGCTGGCGATCGATGTGGTGAGCCATAACGGGGATGTCGTGCTGGCACGAGATGCGCACCCAGAAAGCGACCCGGGGATTACCTGGCGGACGGCACGCGCCGCAGCAGAGGCCGATCAGTTGATCACGACTTTCACCCTTGATCGATTACGCAGGTCGATCGCAGACCCGCTGGCGGTGTGGACCGATCAGATGCGCAACGATTTCGTCGCGATGCTCTCCGCAAGCGGCACATTGCTGCAGGTGTGGGAATCGCTCGATCAACACGGCATCATTTCGGCATACCTCCCCGAGTGGGATCACACCAGATCGCTGGCGCAGCACAACGCGGTTCACCGATGGACCGTTGATCGACATCTCATCGAGACCGTAATCCAATCCGGTCTTCTGCGTCATTCTGTTCGCCGACCAGATTTGTTACTAGTCGCTGCGCTGCTGCACGATATCGGCAAAGGCTATCGCGGTGACCACAGCGAAGTCGGTGGTCCGATTGCGGCAAAGATCGCTATGCGGATGGGCTTTAGCGCCGCCGATGTCGTGGTCATCCAGACACTGGTGAGCCACCATTTGCTGTTGCCCGCGACAGCGGCGCGACGAGACTTGCAGGATCCGGCAACAAGCGAGATCGTCGCGGAGGCAGTCGGCGATGCACCAGCGGTCATCGATTTACTCGCGGCACTGACGCAGGCCGATGCCAAGGCGACCGGTCCAGCCGCGTGGTCAGAGTGGAAGGCGCGTTTGCTGGAGGAGCTCGTCCGTCAGGTGAATGCTCGGAACGCCGGGCAGCCGCCGGTTGCTGCACGCATCGGTCGGCGTGCAATCGAGGCCGTTCGATTGGCCTACGAGCAGGATCAGGATGCGCCAGTGGTGGTACATGTTGCTTCCGGTTTCGCAGACAACCCCAGAGTCGTGATCGCCGCAAAAACGTCCGATCTGCCGCTGTCTACAATCGCGGGCGTTTTGGCCGCTGAACAGCTCGCAGTGTTACGAGCGAGGGTCGCGAGGCCAAACGGACTACCGGTCTATAGCTTTATTGTGCAGCCACGGTTCGGGACTTCGCCCTCGGCTCAAACACTGACGAGCAGGCTTCTGAGAGTTCTCGAGGGGACAATTGATATTGACGCCCTGTTGTCCCAGAAGGAAGCCTCTTATGACCGCGTCACCGCGACGGGCGCAGATCTGAGCTGGTTTGACGATGAGGCAACCGATGCATCGGTTCTCGAGGTCCGCTCGAGCGACTCATTCGGCTTGCTGCGGCGCCTCACACTTGGTCTCGAGCAATCCGATTTGCAACTGCGCTCAGCGGTGATCGAGACATACGGTCCGGACGTGGTCGACTCGTTCTACGTCACCACGGCCGAGGGAGCGATTGTGCCGCTTTCACGGCGCGCAGCCGTCGAGTCGACGGTGCTGAGCGCTGTCGCTCAACGCTGAAAGCGGTTAGCTTTTTACCGCGCCCTGCTCCCGAGCAATGCGCATAATGTACTTTCCGTACTGCGATTTGCTCAACGATTTGCCGAGGCCGTGGCAGCCTGCGCCTCGATCAGACCCATCCGCATCGCGATCTCTTCCAGGCAAGCGATCCGCACCCCTTGACGATGTTCTAAAACCTGCACAAACTGGCCCGCTTCGAGCAAGCTCTCGTGCGTGCCAGTGTCCAGCCACGCGAAGCCACGTCCGAGGTCGACAAGTCTGGCGGCGCCAAGTTTGAGATATTCCATATTGACGTCGGTGATTTCCAACTCGCCTCGAGGCGAGGGCGTGATGGCGGCGGCGATATCAAGAACGCGATTGTCGTACATATAAAGGCCAGTGATCGCGCGGTTCGAGCGCGGTTTTTCCGGCTTTTCCTCGATTGACAGCAGGACGCCATTCTCGTCGGCTTCGCCGACGCCGTAACGCCCCGGATCGGTGACCTGGTAGCCAAAAAGGGTGCAACCGGACAAGTTGGCAACTTCGGTCTGCAGGATGCCCGAGAATCCTTGCCCATAAAAGATGTTGTCTCCTAGGACCAGTGCTACCGAATCATCGCCGACATGATCGCGACCAATGATGAACGCCTCGGCAAGGCCGTTTGGATGGGCTTGCTCGGCGTACGACAGGGTGATCCCGAAATCTGAACCGTCTCCGAGCAAGCGCTCGAACATTGGCAGATCGTGGGGCGTGGAAATCAGCAAGATATCGGTGATGCCCGCGAGCATCAGCACCGAGAGCGGGTAATACACCATCGGCTTGTCGTAAACCGGTAGCAGCTGCTTGCTGGTTGCCTTGGTGATGGGGTGCAGGCGGGTGCCACTGCCACCTGCGAGAATGATGCCTTTCAACGAAGCTGCCTCCGGCAATCGGTACGACGCGTGTCATAGGGGAGAAGTCCGCCCGTAACCTTACTGGATGGGCGTGCGGCACCAGGACACTCGCGGCAATGTGCGCAAATATGACCAATGCCGAACGTAGAACAGGGGATGGCGTGGCTGAGCTAGCAGTGTGGGCGCCGAATGCGCGATCGGTCGCGGCGAAGCTGGTCGGCGCTGAGTCAATGCAGCCGCGCATCGTCACACTGACGAAGGATCAGCACGGCTGGTGGCGTTCCGGATCAGTACCCGACGACGCTTATTACGGATTCTTGCTCGATGGCAGCGGTGATCCGAAGCCTGATCCGCGTTCGCGTAGGCAGCCCGAAGGCGTACACGGGCTGTCGCGCCTTTATGATCCGGCGGGTTACCGCTGGAGTGATCAGGCGTGGACCGGCCGGCAGCTCGCCGGATCGGTGATTTACGAACTGCATGTCGGAACTTTTACCGAGGCAGGAACCCTCGACAGCGCCATCGAGAGAATCGGGCACCTTGTCGAGCTAGGAATCGACTTGGTCGAGCTCATGCCGGTGAATGCCTTTAACGGCCCGCACGGCTGGGGCTACGACGGAGTTCAGTGGTACGCGGTGCAGCATCAGTACGGTGGCCCTGCTGCCTACCAGCGGTTCGTCGATGCGGCCCACCAGGCAGGGCTCGGCGTGATCCAGGATGTGGTTTATAACCATTTAGGCCCAAGCGGCAACTATTTGCCAGAGTTCGGTCCATATTTGTCAACGGACGGTTCAAACGCGTGGGGATCCTCGGTTAATCTCGATGGCGAGGATTCGGACGAGGTACGCCAATACATCATCGAAAACGCGTTGATGTGGTTACGGGATTATCACGTTGATGGGCTTCGGCTGGATGCCGTTCATGCCCTTGTTGATAACAGGGCAATCCACATTTTGGAAGAACTCAGTATCGAAGTTAGTGCGCTAAGCGCGCACCTGCGCCGTCCCCTGACCTTGATCGCCGAGTCAGACCTGAATGATCCTAGGGTTTTCACCCCACGCGAGGCTGGCGGCTATGGAGTTGATGCGCAATGGAGCGATGACTTCCACCACGCGTTATTAGCTAACCTGACAGGCGATGTTTCCGGTTATTACGCGGATTTCGGTGAGTTGGATGCGCTAGCGAAAGTGATTGAGACCGGTTTTTATCACGATGGGACGATCTCCAGTTTTCGTGGTCGCAGGCATGGTCGTCGCCTCGACACCCCCCGCACCCCAGCGTGGCGGCTAGTCGTCTGCTCAGACAATCATGACCAGATCGGCAATCGAGCCGATGGCTCACGATTGCGCGATCGGCTCACTCCGGAGCAACTTGAAATTGCTGCGGTACTCACACTTTTGGCTCCAGCAACACCGATGCTTTTCATGGGTGAGGAGTGGGGTGCTTCAACACCTTTTGCATTCTTTTCCTCCCATCCCGAGCCAGAGTTGGCAGAAGCGGTCAGAACTGGCCGTCGCGAGGAGTTCGCCAAGATGGACTGGGCGCCAGAATCGATTCTTGATCCGCAGGCACCCGAGACCTTCGCAGACTCAAAATTGAAATGGGCCGAGCGCAACGATGGTGACTTCGCCGAGCAACTGGCCCTCTATCGAGATCTGATCAGGTTGCGCCGCACGTGGCCAGAGCTCACCGATCCGCGCTTCGACTGGACTGAAGCACATTTCGCAGAGGACGAACAATGGTTTGTCATGACTCGTGGCGATGTGGCGGTCGTCGTCAACTTCGCAGCCACATCGACGATTGCGCCGGTGCCGGACGCCGAGGAGGTACTGCTGGCAGGGGCCGGGGCGCAGGCCAGCTTCGCTGATGAGGAACCACACGTGCAGCTCCCTTCTCACGGCTGGGCGATCATCAAACTTGGTCCGATAAATCTCGACCGCGCCGTCGGCTAGCGATGTCAGAACGCGTGGTAGCCGCGAGCGCTCGAATGTCGGTGTCGACAGATCTGCTCGGCACCCGGGTGCCGTCAGGCTGATTTCCCAGCCGCACGCGGGACCTGTTGTGAACATCTTGCAAGCATCTCGTTGCAGTCTGTGACTCGCCGTTGACATTCTGGGCGCCCGGGTTTTACGTTCAACCAAAGGGCGTTGCACGTGATCTGCGTAACACCGAGAGCGACTGATGCGACGCATGGAGCCAGGCTCGGGGTTGGTTTCCAACCGCACCCGATAGTCGGGCAGAACCGGGTGCAGGTTCCTTGCGAGAGCTAGCTGGAAGTCGGCCTCAGAGTTGAAACACCTGCCTCGCTGTCGAGAGCGACGCAACGCGCCGGTGCACCGACCCAGTCAGGGGACTCACCTATTGCTTGAAGTCCACGTGTTGACGTCATCGTTGTGCACGGTTTCAAGGTATCGCAGATGGCCCGCGCCCAGCGCTGAAATGAGCGACTGACGCGCTAGCTGGCGCGGATGGCTTCGCTGATCGGGGTGTCACCAGAATTGAAATTGATCATGCGGCCAATCGTTGACGGCTCGTGCAGTACCGCGACAATCGCGGCGGCGACATCGGCCCTGCTGACTGAGCCGCTCCGCAACCCCGATCCCACCTGGATCCGTCCGGTCGGCTCGGCCGATGTAAGGGTGCTCGGTCCGAGGATCGTCCAATCAAGGGTGCTCGCTCGCAGTGCATCATCAGCGGCTGCCTTCGATTCAGCGTAGGCATAGAAGGCGTTGGTTTCGGCAATTTGATGACCGGCTCCAGCATTGAAGTACGAAACCATGATGTAACGCTTGACAGTGGCGGTCGTTGCCGCAGTCATCGAACGTATCGCTGCATCGCGATCGACGGCATAGGTGCGTTCGGGCGAGCCACCGCCGGCGCCGGCCGACCAGATCACCGCATCGTGGCCAGCCAGGACACCAGCGATCTGTCCGGTATCGGCCGAAGCTATATCGAGCACCAAAGGCGTCGCTCCGACGGTGACGATATCCGCTTCGTGCTCAGGATTACGGAAGATCGACGTCACCTCGTCGTCGAGCGCGACAAGGAGCTTGGTCGCGAGCAGGGCTATTTGGCCGTGGCCACCGATGATCGCTATGCGGGCCATCTAGGGCTCCATTCTTTGATCGTTGCACCGCCCCGGGGCGCTCGGACGCGCCCAAGGTCCGAATACTCTCGGTAGCAGAACCGGATGGTTCTGACTGTTGCGTGATGCCGCGGAGCTAGCGATAGTTGGTGAACTGCAGGGCGATCCCGAAATCCTCGCCCTTGAGCAAGGCGATGACCTCTTGAAGCTGATCCTTCTTTTTGCCTGTCACCCGCAACTGGTCACCCTGAATCTGCGCTTGGATGCCCTTGAGCCCGGCATCGCGGATCGCTTTGGAGATCTGTCGCGCCTTGTCGGCCTCAATGCCTTCGACGATCTTGGCCTGCAGTTTATAGCCCTTGCCGCTGGACTGCGGTTCGCCAGCTTCTAGTGACTTCAAGCTGATACCGCGTTTGATGAGCTTTTCCTTGAATACCTCAAGCGCTGCTTTGATCCGCTCGTCAGTCGAGGAGCTAAAAGTAACGCCATCATCGCCGGACCACTGCACGTTTGTGTCGGTGCCGCGGAAATCAAACCGCTGAGCAAGCTCCTTTTGAGCTTGATTGAGCGCATTGTCGGCCTCTTGATGATCGACCTTGCTGACTACATCGAACGAGGGGTCTGCCATCAGATTTCCTTCTGCTGTATCGTATTTTTCGGTCTCGGCGGATTTTACTCGCCGACCACGG
>JBDTCL010000013.1:0-3310 GCA_039923595.1 Antricoccus sp.
AATATCCTTAGATCACCGCATCCCCATGCGACTTGCAACATTTGCGTATTGCCACCCTAGCTCAAAGATCATTAAAATTTCGGCTATTGGGTAAAACTTTTTGATCAAGGATTCGGGAGCTGACAACAGGGCGGTTGCGCAGTTAAAGCCAGCGCCTATTTCAGAATTCCTACGATCGCTCAACTCGCGCGAACTTGCGTTTCTGCAAATTCGCGAGTCGCTGCGGTGGCTGCTTCCTCATCACCCGCTGACAGAGTTTCCTCCGACGTAGCCGCGCTAGAGGCAACAACCACCGACAGTGAGCGCTCAACGACTGCTTGACGACGTACAACGCGTATCGAAGTGAGCCCCCCGATCACCGCAACACCCGCGATCGCCAACCAAAGGAATAACACGTACGTCGGAGAGGACGCTCGATCCGGTCGCATCGACGAGCTACCGACCGACCTAATTTGCAGGACGACAACTACGAGCAGCACCAACATTCCCGCACCGCACAGTAAAGCCTTTACAACCTGGCCAATATCGACCGATCCGTCCCGATGAAATTCGGTACGCGCGACACTACTATTCCCCCACATGATGCCCCCCGGCAAAACGACACACTAATGATGTCGCTAACTCTTAAATCCCCCAATGTCGGCAGTCGCTGAGAAAATTCACCTCGTTCGACCCCGAACGATTAGATATTAACATCCAATCAACCCTGAGCGAAGGGAATTTGGAAAAGTTTTCCAGCCCGCAAGAACCTACGTTCTCCGGGGGCATGTTTTGTCGATTAATAGGGCAATTCCAATAACGCCCTCAACCATCATCGGTGTGGAAATCTTGAGTCAGTCCACCACGACTGTATGGCCACGCTCAGATAGGAAGTGATCGGAATCGCCGTCAACTCGGGCAAGATCGACCGCCCTGCTGAAGGGCGCGTACCTTTGTTTGAGCTGGACCTACCGACTATCTGGCGGCCGAGCTCGTAAAAAGTGGCCGCAAACTGAGACCTCGCCACTAGAAATCTCTGACCGTTGATCTGGTTGACCGTGCCGGTGCAGTCGGTAGGGTTGAACCTATGCTCATTGCCTTCAGCCTCTCCCCAGCATCCACCTCCGCAGACGGATCAGTCACCGAAGCCGTGGCCAAGGCTGTTCGGATCGTTCGCGAAAGTGGACTACCGAACGAGACCACGTCGATGTTCACCACGATTGAAGGTGAGTGGGACGAGGTGATGGCGATCATCAAACTCGCGATCGATGCACTCGCCGAGTCCTCCCCGCGGGTCGGCCTCGTCCTCAAGGCGGACATCCGACCAGGCCATACCGGCCAGCTCACTGCAAAAGTCGATCGGATAAACGACATCCTCAGCTGACCGGTGTCTGCGCCAAGCGATGCCGATTCACCAGTGATCGACCGGGCACGGCCAAGATCACCATGATCACCAATGCCGCGATCCCGAGTCCGAGAATGGTGCTGCCCTGCTCAAGGGTCGCCTTGCCGCCGATAATCGAGATCAGCGTCGGCACCGTGAATCCGGCGTAAACGACGATATAGAACATCGAGATCAGCGCGCCGCGCCGCTCAGGCGGGGTCAGCAGATCGGACACCATCAGGCCAGACGTCAGCGATAGCCCGCCCGCGACACCCAGCGCGACTGATGACGGCAGGATCCACAGCCAACCGCCAGGCTGAACCGCGAAATATCCGACACCGCAGCCGATCGCGGCAGCCAGCGCACCGATCCAGCCAGCGGTTCCCGGACCGATTCGTTTCGCCCAACCGGTCGCAACCGCGGCAAACCCTTGGACGAGAAAAGCGCTTATGCCCAGGAGGAGATATACCTCGACGAATCCTGCTTTGGCGATTTGTAGTGGAAAGACCGTGAGTCCGACGACGGCAAAGGTATACACCAGCAGACCGCACGGCACGAGGTACCAAGCGAATCCGGCACCGCTACCGCGTGGCACGCCAAGCTGCATCCGCCCGGGTCGCTTCACGGTCATTGTCTCAGGTAGCAGGCGAACCAGCACAACTGCGATCAAGACAAGCAAGGTAGCAATGATGAACGAGAGCACCTTTGGCCACGGCGCCCACTGAACGAGAACGCCCGAGACTGCGGGGCCGATGCCGAAACCCACCGCCATCACAGCGCTGGCAATCATCGCTGCCCGAGCCACGTGCTTGGACCCGACCAATTCACGCATCCATACGGTGCCGACTGAGTACACCGCGCCGCTGGTGAATCCCTGCAGAAATCTGGCGATAAAGATCATCGCTTCGCCGTAGTATGCGGCAAGCAGCAACGTGCCTAGCGCGGCAACCACCAGAATCACCGAGGGCACCACCACCGCCCGCCGACCGCGCTTGTCCGAGTACGGACCACCAAGCAAGAGCGCTGGTAGCAAACCGATGGCATACATAGCGAAGAATGCCGTCAGCGCTGTCCCGCCAAGCTTCAGATCAACAGTGTAAAAAAGCATGACGGGCGAGGTCGTCTGCGCTGAGTACGCGACAGCGAAGAGTACGAAAGCGAGCATCAGCTGGTGCTTGCGCGTCCCGACACCAGTGTCAGGCATACCTACCGAGGCCATGTCAGGACACTAGTCGATGAATCCATTGTGGACGGGAGGCAGCCGTCCGGCTACGTGCTGGCCGGGACCGCGCGCTAACCTCGATTGATAAGCAGTCGGCTTGTCGGGATTCGGATTCAACCGGTTCGACGGAGACTAATATTGCGCCCAGACGAGGACTCATCACATGACGACATCCACCGGCTCGGCCCGCGGCCTTTCTGACGCCGAACTTGCCGATATCTACCGTGATCTTCATGCCAACCCCGAGTTGTCACATCAGGAGACGCGAACGGCGAATATCGTCGCTAGCAAGTTGCGCGAGTGGGGTTATGTGGTAACCACCGATATCGGCAGTACGGGCGTCGTCGGCGTCCTAGACAACGGACCCGGTCCGACTGCTCTGCTGCGAGCGGACATGGATGGCTTGCCACTTCTGGAGAAAACCGGTCTCGATTACGCCAGCACCGCGCGGGCAACCGATCGGCTCGGCAACGATGTGCCGATCATGCACGCCTGCGGTCACGATGTACACGTCACCTGCATGCTCGGGGCCGCATCGATCTTGGCAACCGAGCGGGAGAGCTTTTCAGGCCGGCTCATGGTGTTGTTTCAACCCGCCGAGGAAGTCGGTTCCGGCGCGCAGGGCATGGTCGAGGACGGATTGTTCGACCGTGTCGGCAAACCCGACGTGGTCCTCGGTCAGCACGTTTCGCCTATGCCGGCTGGCATGATTGCCATGCATGCCG
>JBDTCL010000014.1:0-4306 GCA_039923595.1 Antricoccus sp.
TCGCAAATCGTACAAACCCGTGATCTGCGGTGGGTTTGGCAATGAAAAAATTTCGATTACCGTTGCGGTAATCACCCCAGGTGATTCTTAGGGCGCTAGGGAATGATTGCGGTGCGGCGCACCGGCACCAGATCACGCCGGTACAAGGCGCGTGTACTGCCCCCTCCGCGGCAGGCATCACTGGTGAGTCTCAGAACGAAGGGCGCCAAGGAATGATTGCGGTGCGGCGCACCGGCACCAGATCACGCCGGTACGAAGCGTGCACCGCCGCTTCTGCAGCAGCACCGCGCGCGCGTGCCTCGGTCACTTCACCAATTAGTTCGCTGGTGCGCAAGCGAAGCGCAGCGACTTCGTTTTCTAGCTCGATGATCCGCTTGATACCTGAGAGATTGACGCCATCATCTTGGCTTAACCGCTGCACTTCTTTAAGCTGCTCGATGTCGTGCGCCGAATACCGGCGTCCTCCCCCGGTCGTACGGCCGGGGCTGACCAGACCAACGCGATCGTACTGGCGCAACGTCTGTGGATGCATCTGAGCGAGCTGCGCCGCGACCGAAATGACGAATACTGGCGCATCAGCAGCGATTGTGCGCACCTCGGGAACGGGCCTGGACACGGGCTTTTTCGAACCGGTCACCATGCACCTCCTGAGACCAATTTAGCTAATCAGTCAAGCAATCGATCAAGCCCGCGGGCTTTGATCGGCAAGTTTCGCGAACGTCCGCAAGGCTTCCTGAGCCTCATCCGACAAGTCCTTCGGGACGGTGATTTGCAAGGTAGCAATCAGATCGCCGGTGGTCTGAGCGACGGTGATCCCTTTGTGCTTAGCGCGCAGCTTGGCCCCGCTTTGCGTCCCTGCGGGAACTTTGAGCGTCACACTCGAATCCAGAGTCGGCACCCTTACCGCAGAACCGAGCGCGGCTTCAGCAAAAGTGATCGGCACGGTGACGGTGAGATTGCGACCGTCGCGGCCAAAAGTTTTATGCGGCGTGATGTGCACCTTCACCAACAAATCCCCTGCCGAGCCGCCCCCGACACCGGGGGATCCTTTACCGCGAACTCGGAACTTCTTGCCATTGTCAATGCCTTTAGGCACCCGAACCGTAACGCTCTCGGTACGCCCGTCTGGCCGGGTAATCCGCAGCGGCAAGCTAATGCCGTTGATCGCGTCCTCGAAGGACAGGGTCACTGAGGCTTCGGAATCCGAACCCTTCGTCGGCCCCGATTGCCGATGGCCTTGCTGCCCAAATCCATCATCAAAACCACCGCGACCGCCTTGAGCTCCGCCTTGACTGAACATCCCGCCAAGTAGGTCAGATAGATCCGGCCCTCCGCGCGTACCGCGACCGCCAGCCGAAGCGCCGAAGAGGTCGTTCAGGTTGAACGACTGCCCGCCCGGACCCGAGCTGAAATCACCCGGGTACCTACCGGGGTAGCCACCACTGCTGCCGCCGTACCCGCTCGCCACCAACCGCTGTGCCTCGTCGTATTCCTCACGACGCTTAGCATTGCCAAGCACGTCGTAGGCCTCGGAAACAGCTTTGAATTTTTGCTCCGAAGCTGCGTCTCCAGGATTCTTATCTGGATGCAGCTTCGAAGCAAGCTTGCGGTACGACTTCTTAATCTCCGATGCGCTTGCGTCTTTGGCGACGCCCAGGTCACCGTAGTAATTCTTTTCGAAGTAGTCCTTTTGACTCACTGGACGCCTCCTTCCTCGCTATGACTGTGATGAGCGCGAAATAATTGTTTATGCAGGTGCGACGACGGCGACCATCGCTGGTCGCAGTATCCGCTCACCCTGCCGATATCCCTTGCGCATAACCGCGCTCACCGACTCGACCTCGACGTCGGCAGCGGTGTTGTGTGCAACCGCCTCGTGAATCATTGGATCGAATGCGTCACCCTGGGCGCCAAACGGTTCGAGCCCCGCCTTGGCGAGGACGGCGCGTAAAGAGTCGGCAACATTCTTAAAACCGCCGCCGAGGTCACCGTGCTCATCCGCACGATCGATATCGTCCAGCACCGGGATCAACTCCGAAATTAGCGAACCTTTGGCGATCTCCATAATCGTCTCGCGTTCCCGATCGGAGCGTTTGCGATAGTTCGCATACTCGGCATTGACTCGCTGCAGATCATTAGTACGCTCCGCAAGCTCACCGGTTAGTCGATCGATGTCAACAAGTTGCTGCTCAGTGGGCGGAGCGGTGCTATCGGCCGGGTTCTCGGGCGCCGCTCCAGGCTTCTCAGCACTCGGCACGGTGGCCGCGGGATCCGGGTCAGGCCGGCGAATTTCTCCGGTCTGAGGGTCAATGCGCCGCTTGTCGCGAATTACGATTCGCGGTTGCTCCTCGGAGTGCCTCGCGTCTTCACTTTCATTCGTCATATCTAGACGTACTCCACTTCGTACTTATGGCTAAGATTTTGGGTTTTCCGTGGTGCGCCGTCCAAACTGAACGGCGCACCCTCGAAAAGTGGCGGCCTGCTAGGAGGCTTTGCCCTCACCCTCGGTCTCGTCATCGACGATCTCAGCATCGACAACATCGTCATCCGCTGCCGGCGCCTCAGCGCCGGGAGCACCGGCATTCGCACCAGCAGCCTGCGCATCCGCATACATCGAGGCGCCCACTTCCTGGAACTGAGTGGAGACCTTCTCATATGCCGCCTTGATCGACGCCATGTCACTGCCGCCCACCGCAGATCGCAATTCGCCGATTGACTCGGTGAGCTGCTCCTTCTTGTCGGCCGGGACCTTGTCGCCGTTCTCAGCGAGGAACTTCTCGGTCTGGAATAGCAACGAGTCGGCGTTGTTGCGAGTCTCGGCATCCTCGCGCCGCGATTTGTCCTCATCCGCGTGCGCCTCAGCGTCCTTCATCATCCGGTCGATCTCGTCCTTCGAGAGGGCCGACCCACCGGTGATTTGCATGGACTGCTCTTTGCCCGTCGCGGTGTCCTTCGCCGAGACGTGCACGATGCCGTTCGCGTCGATGTCAAAAGTGACCTCGATCTGCGGGACGCCACGTGGTGCTGGTGGCAGACCCGTCAACTCGAACATGCCGAGCCGCTTGTTGAACTGGGTCATCTCGCGCTCGCCCTGGAATACTTGGATCTGCACGGATGGCTGATTATCATCTGCCGTCGTGAAGATTTCTGAACGCTTCGAGGGGATGGTGGTGTTGCGCTCGATGAGCTTGGTCATCACGCCACCCTTGGTCTCGATACCCAGCGACAGCGGGGTGACATCGAGCAAGAGAACGTCCTTGACCTCGCCCTTCAGAACGCCGGCCTGCAAGGCTGCGCCAACGGCAACAACTTCATCAGGGTTGACGCCCTTATTGGGCTCCCGGCCACCGAGCAGTTCCTTCACCAGATCGGTCACTTGCGGCATACGTGTCGAGCCACCGACCAGAACCACGTGATCGATCTTGCTGACTGGGATGCCTGCATCCTTAACCGCCTGGTTGAACGGCGCCTTGGTGCGCTCCAGCAGATCCTGCGTCAACCGCTGAAATTCAGCGCGAGTGAGGGAGACATCCAAATGCAGCGGTCCATCGGCACCAGCGGTGATGTACGGCTGGTTGATGGTCGTGGACTGCGATCCGGAGAGCTCAATCTTGGCCTTCTCGGCAGCTTCACGAATACGTTGCATCGCGAGCTTGTCGGTAGCCAGATCGATACCGTTCTGGTTCTTGAACTGCTTCACGAGGTGCTCAACGATGCGCTGATCCCAGTCATCACCACCAAGGTTGGTGTCACCGGCGGTCGATTTGACCTCGACAACGCCATCGCCGATCTCCAGCAACGACACATCGAACGTGCCACCACCGAGGTCGAACACAAGGATGGTTTGTTCCTTCTCGCCCTTGTCTAGGCCGTAGGCCAAGGCAGCAGCGGTCGGCTCGTTGACGATACGCAGCACGTTCAGCCCTGCGATGTCGCCGGCCTCTTTGGTTGCTTGACGCTGCGCGTCGTTGAAGTACGCAGGGACGGTAATCACCGCGTCGACCACGGTGTCACCGAGGTAGGTCTCAGCGTCCCGCTTCAGCTTCTGCAGCACACGTGCGGAGATTTCTTGCGGCGTGTAGGCCTTGCCGTCGATATCGACCGACCAGTCTTCACCCATGTGGCGCTTGACCGAGCGGATTGTCCGATCGACGTTGGTCACGGCCTGGTTTTTGGCCGCCTGGCCGACGAGAACTTCGCCGTTCTTGGCGAATGCCACCACTGACGGCGTGGTGCGCGAGCCCTCGGCGTTAGCGATGACCTTAGGCTCGCCGCCTTCCAGGACTGAAACAACAGAGTTGGTCGT
>JBDTCL010000015.1:0-2689 GCA_039923595.1 Antricoccus sp.
ACCGATAAATCTCTCATCGAGAAAACCGATCCTGCCGCAGCCAAGAAGGTTCTCGCCGGCGCCAAAATCAATATGATCGCCTCGACGTCGTTCGGCGATCAGGGCAAGGGCGCTGAATACATTCAACAGGCGCTCAATAGTGCTGGCGCGGACGTCACGTTGGACAAATCCGACAACGCGACGTGGGCCACCAACACTGTGAAGCCGAACAGCAGTTGGGATATCACCATCATGGGCGATATCAATGCGAGCAAGCTAATCAGTGCCTCGCTAGACCGAGTCATGGGTCCGTCGTACGAGCAGGGCGGGCGCAACATTCCTGCTAACGACAACACCCAGGGTGCGGCCGACTTGAAAGCAGCCTTGACGACCACCGATCAGGCTGAGCAGTGCAAGGACTACCAGTCCGCTCAGAAGACGATGCTTGAGCGTGACGATGTCGTCCCACTCGCTGGCATCGTGTACGAAACGACATCCAAGCCCGACGTCACCATCAAGGCCCCTGGTGGCTCGCTGACCTACACCACGGTCCGTATCACCGGCTAACGACCGACCGGTACGTGAACGGCACGATCTACTGGGCCCGGTTGACCTTTGGTCAGCCGGGCCTAGGTTTGTTTTGAGGCAACTGTTCTGATCGCGCTATTGCGCCAACGCGCCAAAGGTCAAAGCCAGCGCGCCGAACACGAGTTGCAGTGCCACGACGATCAGTGGCAGCTTGAGCGCACGCAAAGTGCGCGCCCGCCGGTAAAGAGCGACCATGACCGCGATCAACACGACCAGCAGCAAGCCGAGGGCACCGTACGACCAGCCGAGGATCGGTCCGAGGTACGCCAGTCCATTGCTGAGATCTTTAAGGCCGTCGGGGTTGGTCTGATCCAAAATCCCCTCGGCGATACGGCTCGCCGCAACCGGCACCGCGATCAGCAGCGATGACAGGATTGTCGCCAGCGTTGCCAACCGATTGTCGAGAGCGTCGCGAGACATCGCCTGCGGCCCATCGACCGTCGCTTTGCCCGTCGAATCGATTGCCGCGCTGTGCGGCGTACCCGAACCGAGGGCGGATTCCGCGGCCGGATCGGAGGAGTTCATCGCATTCATGCGGTTAGCGTAACGGCGGTGTCCAGCCGATGCCAGGCAGAAACGTACGCCACGACGACGCCGTCTTAGCCAGCCTTGCTGAGCGCGCCCTCAGCGGCCGCCCATTCGGGTCGGTTCTTACGTCGAACGCAGCCCGAAAGATTGGGGGCTACCCAGCACATCTCGTACCCGAATCCAGATGCTGAACGCGACGCTCACCAGGATGATGATCCACTCGGTCACCGTTACCGACTGGACAAGTCGTTTCACCTAACTACTCGCTCACCTTGCGGCGCGCGACGCGGTCAGGTTACGACCGTTCGGCGAGGGTGATTTCCAGACCGCCCGCTAGGTCAGCACAGAGGTTGTAGATGTATGACCCAACCGTGCACAGAGCGGTGAAAAGCACGATATTGATTGCGCCGAGGATAGCCGCGCCAAAGAGCACGACCTTGATCGAGACCACATTGGTGGCTTTGGCCCCGCTATTGAGCTCGCTAAAGAGCGAGTTGATCGAATCAAAAACACCCATGCTGTTGAGGATTGCGTACAGCAGGCCGACGGCGATCATCCATACGAAGAAGAAGGCGATCGACACCACGAGGGATAGTTTCAGCGTCGACCATGGGTCGATATGCCGGATCTGCAATTTCGCCCGACGAGGACGCCGGTTGCCCGTGCGCCGCACACCGTTAGCTTTCCCCTTGGGTGCGGCTTGCGTCCCGGTCGCGCTTGAACCGAGTCCGATTGACGTGGCCGGGCCCGGATCCATCGGTGCGGACTGGCCTGGCGACCGGCCATCCGAGACGATTCCGCCCGCGGGATAGACAGTGCTGCGTGAATCCTTGGACAGGTCGTTGGCAAAAGATGATTTGTAACGACTTTCCTGTTCCGAAGCGCTAGTGGCCACGGTGGGAGACAATTCGGTGGGAACCGACTTCGTGGCATCGGTGGTACCGCGGGCCGGAGCCGACTTCGTGCCATCGGTGGTGATACCGCCGACTGGAGCCGACATCCAATCGTCGGAACCTGCGTTCTTCGGACTCATGTTGTGGTGGGCTCCTCAGTCGACGCCTCACTGGCGTCCTCGGTGTTACGAGCGATTGCCACAATAGTGACCTCTGCTGGCAGATTCATCAACTTTACGCCCATAGTTGCACGGTCTTTGTTATGCCGCACCCCTTTGACCGGCGTCCGAATGACGCCGCCGCTGGAAGTGATGGCAAAGAGTTCATCTTCGAGTTCGACCGCGAGCGCACCGACTAAGTTTCCTTTACGAGACTTAGAATCCGCTGTGAGCACACCCTTGCCACCGCGGCCCTGCACCGGGTAATGCTCAATCCCGGTGCGTTTGGCGTACCCGTGCTCGGTCGCGACCAGCACATCGACACCCTCTGTGACCACAATCATCGACAATAACTCGTCGTCGCGCCCGAAACGCATCCCGATAACGCCTGCGGTCGCGCGGCCCAGTGGCCGCAGGGAGTCGTCAGAGGCACTGAAGCAGATGGCCTGTGCTTTCTTGCTGACCAGCAACAAATTGTCTGATTCCTGGATCAGGGCCGCACCGACAACTTCATCGTCGTCACGCAAATTGATCGCGATGACC
>JBDTCL010000016.1:0-11786 GCA_039923595.1 Antricoccus sp.
AGCGAGGTCGTCGCATCGGTCGAAGAATCCGGCGGTGAAGCCTTCGTCTCAGCCGGAGTGCGCCGCACCATCATCGGCGTCGTGGGAGACGCCGATGTCCTCGCGGCACTTGAGGCCAAGGACCTGACCCAACTGAACGCGGTCAGCGAAGTCATCCGCATCACCTCGGCATACAAGCTCGTCAGCCGGGAGAATCACACCACCCGTTCGACGGTCATGGTCGGCAACGTCGCGATCGGCCCTGAGTCGATCACGTTGATCGCCGGGCCGTGTGCGGTCGAAACTCCCGAGCAGACGCTCGCCGCCGCCCACCAGGCCGTCCAAGCAGGCGCGACACTGCTCCGCGGCGGCGCATTCAAGCCGCGCACGTCGCCGTATGCCTTCCAAGGACTCGGCATCCCTGGCTTGCAGATCCTTGCCGAGGTGGGCCGGGAGGTCGGGCTGCCCACTGTGACCGAGATTGTCGACGCGCGCGATGTCGATGTCGTCGCCGAGCACGCCGACATGCTGCAAATCGGCACCCGCAACATGCAAAACTTCGCGCTGCTGCAAGCAGCCGGAGGCGCTGGCAAACCCGTGTTGCTCAAACGTGGACTGACCGCAACCTATGAGGAATGGCTGATGGCTGCTGAATACATCGCGCAACGCGGCAATCTCGACATCGTGCTGTGCGAACGCGGCATCCGCACCTTCGAACCATCCGTCCGCAACACCCTCGATGTCAGCGCGGTTCCAGTCATCCAGGATCTGTCGCATCTGCCGATCATCGTCGATCCTTCCCATGCGGCGGGCCGGCGCGATCTAATTCTGCCGCTCGCCCGCGCAGGACTCGCAGCAGGCGCTGACGGTCTCATCATTGATGTTCATCCGCATCCAGAAAGTGCACTGTGCGACGGCGCACAAGCACTCTTCGGACAATCTCTCACCGACTTGGCGCACGTGATGGCAACCTTCCCGGCCATGCTCGGGCGCAACCAGACCGTTCAGTAACGCGCGACGATCCGCTCCAACACGTCGCAGGCGTACTGGACGTCGTCCTCGCTTACATCCAGATGCGTCACTAATCGCACCGTGTCTGGCGCGACGGCGCCGGCGAGCACGCCCTCGGCAGCAAGCTCGGCAACTAACTGCCGAGCATCGGTGGTGCGGATTGGCACCATATTGGTTTCGACCTTTGAATAGTCGATACCCGCAGCCTTCGCCAATCGCTGAGCCTTCTGGTGATCCTCACCGAGTCGATCGAGGTGATGATCAATGGCATAGATTCCGGCTGCAGCCAGGATCCCAGCCTGCCGCCAACCGGCCCCCAAGCGCGCACGCATCTCGCGCGCTTCGGCGACCTGATCGGCGGTGCCGAGCATGACAGATCCGACCGGTGCGCCGAGGCCCTTGCTCAGGCAGATCGACATCGTGTCGAATAACAGTCCGCATTCGGCAAATTCGAGATCGCCAGCCGCATAGGCGTTCCATATCCGGGCACCATCACAATGCAGTGCGACATTTCGGTCTTGGGTAATTCGGCGCAACTGACGAAGCGACTGCACCGGCATGATCGCGCCGCCACGCGCGTTGTGGGTGTTCTCGACCTCGACTGCAGCGGTCGCGACCGCGCCATAGCCTGGAGCGCGGATGAGCGACTCGATCCAATCCACATCTTCCGCCGGTGACGGCGAAGTCCAAGTGCGGGTGGTGATCTGACCGTGGACTGCAGCCGCGCCGCGCTCGTAAGTGACCACATGCGCGTCCTCGTGGCAAATCATTTCTTGACCCGGTGGCACCAGCAGCCGCAATGCCAGCTGATTGCTCATCGTTCCGGATACGACGAAAAGTCCGGCTTCGAAGCCAAACATTTCGGCGCACTTTTCTTGCAATGCCAGCACTGTCGGATCGGTGCCCCACACGTCATCGCCGACAACGGCATCAACCATCGCTTGGCGCATCCCGTCCGTGGGCGCAGTGAAGGTGTCCGAGCGAAGCTCGACGGTACGGGGCATCAGGGTGAACCCTCCAATGTGATCGGTTTACCGTGCGGGGTCCGGGCCGCGGCGGCCCGCCACTGCTGCTGCAGATCAATTAACTCGTCGCTGGTACTCACTCCATGCGCATCAAGCATGTCCTCAAGCGCTTCAGTCCAGCGAACGTAATAACTAGTACCGTCGTCGCTATCACCGGCTTGCTGCGCCGCAGCGATACGGCGTGATAGCGCCTGCGCCCATTGCTCCCAGTCGAACGCGCCGCCTTCGACCAGACTGAGCGTCATGGCGAAGACTTGCGCCTGCCAGGGCGCGCCGAAGACCTGTTCATCAGTTGTCTGCGGTGGCAGCGGCATGCTTTTGCACTGTGCGGCGATCTGCGCCAGAGTCTGATCAGCGCTCATCGAAGCGACACCGATTCCAGATAGGGCTCCCATGCATCGGTGCTGACCTGAATTTCGTCTGAGCTTTCATCCCCCCACAATTCGACGCCGTCAAAAACCACGGTATATAGCCATTCGGGTTCACGATCGATAGGTTCCCAAACGGTCGCCGCGTTCTTGTCTGGGAATACGTGAGCGCCGCGGATCGCGGCAATGACGCCCTTCTTGCCGCGTACGTAGCGAGGTAGTCGGGTGTGCGTCTGTGGGTTCATCACTCGCGCCCGCACCAAATCGCCCACCGCGAACAGGGGCTTGCTACTGGTCGGCCGGTCGTAGCCTGAGCCTTGCTCGATGCCCGGGCGCAGGTCTTCCCAGGTCGCAGCGAGTGGAACATCTGCACGGGAACCATCCGACTGCACCGAGGCCAGTTCGGACTCGCAGATGAGGCCCTTGGCGATCAGCATATTGACCAACGCCTGCCACCAGATCTGGTAATAGGACGCACTCAGGTACGTCACTGGTGGCAGAGATTCGCGCGCAGAGCGCCCCTGATCAATATTCCAGCCACCTGCACGCCCAACGGCGAGGTTGATCGCGAGAACTCGCTTTTCCCAATCTGCATGAAAAGTCGGTTCATTTGTTTCTGGCTCGACCGGTCCGTAGCATTGCATGCCGCCCATATCGTGCACGCCATTCATGGCGCACCCACGGGTAGACCGGTTCCGATCATTGAATCGCGTGTCACGAGTGTGGCAAGTTCGTCCTCGCTTAGATCGTCGGTTCCGGCTGGACGCATCGGCAGCACCACATAGCGCATTTCTGATGTCGAATCCCACACTCGGAATGCTGTCTCTGAAGGCAATTCGTAGCCGAAATCACGCAAGACTCCGCGCGGATCACGGACCGCTTTGGACCGATAAGGCGCGCTTTTGTACCAGACGGGCGGCAGTCCGAGGACGGTCCAGGGGTAACACGAGCACAGCGTGCAGACGACCAGATTGTGCAATTGCGGCGTGTTTTCCACAGCTACCAGGTGCTCCCCCGCCCGGCCAGCGAAACCGAGCTCAGCTGCCGCTTGGGTCGCATCAGCGAGCAGTCGCGAGCGATAGCCGTCATCTGTCCACGCACGTGCAACCATCTGCGCGCCGTTATGGGGGCCGACCCGCGTTTCGTAATACTCAACAATCTTGTCGAGTGCTTCGGGATCGACATATCCCTTCTGCACGAGCAACGACTCCAGTGCGCGCGTGCGCACATCCATCTCTGACAATTCGCTGTACTCCGGATGATCATGATCATGGCTCATCGATTTGCTCCCCTCACGAGGTCTGATTAGTCGCGCAGCATTTCCGCGACGAGGAATGCCAGTTCGAGGCTTTGTTTGGTATTGAGGCGGGGGTCGCAGGCAGTTTCGTAGCGTCCGACCAGGTCGGCGTCGGACAGTTCCTCGGCACCGCCGAGGCATTCGGTGACGTCGCTACCAGTCAGCTCGACATGAATACCGCCAGGGTGCGTGCCGAGTCCGCGGTGCACCTCAAAGAAGCCCATAACTTCATCGACAATACGATCAAAGTGTCGCGTTTTATAGCCATTGCTCGACTCGTGAGTATTGCCGTGCATCGGATCGCACTGCCACACCACCGTGCGGCCCTCGGCCTGCACGCGCTCGACGATCGCAGGCAACTTCGAGCGCACGTTGCCGTTGCCCATCCGCGAAACGAGGGTTAACCGACCAGGAATGTCTTGGGGGTTAAGCCGGTCGATGAGCCGCATCGCATCATCAGTTGAGATGCTGGGCCCGAGCTTGACACCGATTGGGTTAGCGATTCGGGAGCAGTACTCCACATGGGCGCCCTCGATCTGGCGGGTACGTTCACCAATCCACACCATATGCCCAGACAACGCATACGGTGTGTCTCCCTCGAGCCGGGTCAGCGCCGATTCATATTCGAGGATGAGTGCCTCATGACTGCAGTACAGGTCAACTCGACGCAACGTGTCATCATCGACACCGCAGGCGGCCATAAAGCCCAGCGCGCGATCAATTTCGGTTGCGATCTGCTCGAATCGCTCGCCGGCCGGTGACGTGCGTACGAAGTCTTTATTCCAATGATGGACCGCTGATAGATCCGCGATCCCACCGTTGGCGTAGGCACGCAGCATATTCATCGCCGCAGCGGCATTGGCATACGCGCGAACCAGACGGTCCGGGTCTGGAATACGGGCAGCCTCGATCGGCTCAAGTGAATTGACCATGTCACCGCGATAAGAGAGCAGGCCAAGCGCATCTCGGTTTGAGGAACGTGGCTTGGCATACTGACCTGCGACCCGTCCCACCTTCACCACCGGTGTACTCGCCCCATACGTCAGAACCACGGCCATCTGCAGCAGTGTGCGGGTGGTGCCGCGCAGGTGTGGCTCGGTATTGTCATCAAAGGTTTCCGCGCAGTCACCGCCCTGCAACAGGAATGCCTTGCCAGCAGCAACTTGAGCGAGTTTGTTAAGCAACTCATCGGCCTCTGCGGGTGCGACGATGGGCGGCACCGAACTCAATGTCTTGCGTACTGCCGCCAGCGCGGCAAGGTCTGGCCAGGTCGGCTGCTGCTCGATCGGTTTCGAACGCCACGCGGCATCAAGGCACTCCAGTGCGTCCGCACCGACGCGCGGCTCATCGACGGCGAGGCCGACAACAGACTGCTCGGTGGACGATGGTACTGACGTTTCGATAGACACAACTGAGCCAGACTTCGAGATGCGCAAAATGATTGAACTCTTAGTTTACGTGCGGCCGCGGCGGAAGGTTCAGCGCACGCCAGCGGGCGATGTTGTGCCGGGCATCATCGAGTGCATTGTGTGCGGTGCCTTCGATCGCTGGCATCGGCGGCGACCCCGCCAACTCCCAATGCTGTTTGAGCTCGCGGGTGAAACGTGGAATGTGCCGCGGCAGGGCTGGCATCGCCCCGAAAAGCTGACACAGCGCCACGTGATCATAGGCCGCGACCCATGCCCATAGCTCTACCGGCGACGCCGGATCGAGGAAACTCGCGACCTCGTCGCGGATAGTACGTCGCGATTTGTACGCTCGGTCGCTCGGCGAGGGCAACGTGTCCAAGACATGCTTGCTGACCCAGTCACCGGCTTTGGTCGGATCGAACTCAGTCGAAATCGCATAGTATTCGCGGCCATCTTCGGCCACGATCCCCATCGAGATCAGGTCGATGGTGGTGCCGTCCTCGATGAACTCGGTGTCGTAGAAATACCGCATCCCGTCAATCTACCGGCGGGCAGCCGCTAACTGGCGATCTGTTCAATCCGCTCGACATTGACCGTGATATGTCGCGACGGGTCAACGCGCTTCCGGGTCAAATCCGCGACGACTGCAGCAGCGCTCTTGCCGGATCTCTCCATTACGGTTTTGACCCTTGCCGCGTACACGTCGACGTAACGCTGCGAGGACAGTTCCATTAGCTCGTACATGATCTCGTCGGTGATCTCGCGTTCAGCCCGACGATCACCAGTGCGCTGGTAATAGCGCGAGAAATCCAGCGGCTCGCCAAAGTGGACCTCGACTCGCGCCCGTCGCCACCTGCGGGTTCCCGGCGGATTCACCTTGTCGGTGCCCACCATTGCAACGGGAATCACCGGAACCTGAGCTTCGATCGCCATCCGCGCGACACCAGTTTTGCCGCGGTACATCCGGCCGTCGGGCGATCGGGTTCCTTCAGGATAAATACCCACCAGATTGCCGTCGTTGAGCAGCTTTTTGCACGTTTCCAAAGCCGCCTTGGCGGCGGTTCCGCTGTTTCGTTCAATGGGTACTTGACCGGCTGAGGTGAAAAAGAATTTCATCAGCTTGCCTTTGAGGCCAGGTGTGGTGAAGTACTCCGCCTTGGCCGGAAAGGTCACTCGTCGCTTGATGACCAAAGGCATATAAAAGGAGTCGGCAACCGCCAAGTGGTTCGATGCGATCAAGGCTCCACCGCTTGTGGGAATGTGCTCTTTGCCAGTGACAACCGGGCGGCCGAAAAATCGCAATAATGGCCCCATCACGACGCGCTTCAACAACCAATAAAACACTTGTGTCGCCTCCCATTCCTGACCTGGAGGCTACGGCATAGCGGTCTGCGTGCGGCATACCGCGTGCGGGGCGGCGCCGGTGGCATACTTCGCAAGTGACTGCTAATCCGGATCGAATATTTCACGTGGCGAGTGAATCACTGCGTGATGGGCCTGCTGGCCGTGGTGTCGGAGTGCTGCTTTGCCATGGCTTCACCGGCTCGCCGTGCAGTATGACGCCCTGGGCGGACTCTCTCGGCGCACTGGGTTACTCCACGAGCGTGCCGCTTCTGCCTGGGCACGGCACACGGTGGCAGGATCTCAACCTCACCCGCTGGACCGATTGGTACGCCGAAGTAGAGCACGCCCTGATCAGACTGGCGGCGCACTGCGACAAGGTTTTCGTCGCAGGTCTGTCAATGGGCGGCACGCTGGCGATACGGCTCACCGAGCAATACGCAGGTGTTGGCCGACGTAGTCTGGGCTCGCAGTTTGCTGGCACGATGCTGGTGAACCCGTCCTTGATGACCGAACGCAAGGACGCTGTCCTGCTGCCGTTCGTGCAGCGTTTTATTCGGTCGTTCCCCGGGATCGCTAACGATATCGCCAAGCCGGGTGTCAACGAGCGTGCATATCCGCGGCTACCACTGAAGGCCGCATACTCACTCAGTCAACTGTGGGATGTCTGCCGAGCTGATTTGAGTAGCATCGATGTGCCGGTGCTGTTGTACCGCTCGCTCGTCGATCACACCGTTGAAGCGATTTCGTCTTCGACGCTGCTTGCGGCCATTAGCTCGAGTGACGTGAGTGTCCGACTTCTGCGCAGAAGTCATCACGTGGCTACCCTCGACTATGACGCACCATTCATTTTCGCTGATTCTGCTGCCTGGATCGCCAGCCGAATCTGAGCAGTTATGCGCGTTCGTCTGATCTGACCCCCACTGCGAGGAACTTGATGTCAACTGATTGGCCCGCGCCACGCCGCAGACGCGGTCGGCGTAATAACGGCCTCGACGCAGCATCGTTTGTACGCGTACGTCCAGTGGATCCCCGCGTCGGCGAGCACCTACTCGATGCGCTGCGTGATGCGCACATCGCGGCCTATTTAGAACCGGTGAGCACCGATGACCCATACCGTCTCGGCGGTGCGCCGCTTAGTCCGCCGGCAGATCAACTCTTTGTCGACGCGCTGCGGGTTGTCACGGCGACCGAGATTATTGAGCACGACGATTTCACTGTCGATCTACATCAGCCCGAGCGGCTGATCATCGACAATGCTGAGGTCGATGCCCGATTTGCCGATCTCATCGCGCAACTAAACGCTCCAAGCGATGTCCCTGATCAGCCTGCGCCACCACCGCCAGCTGCTGAAGACGAACCGATTTACGACGCGGAGCCGCTCGGTCCAGCAGCCGACGATCCGCTCGATCACTACATCCCGCCCGAGCCCGGCGCCGTGCGCGCGCCATCGCGCTCGGCTATTGTCGCGATCTTGGTCCTGGCACTTGGCGTCTTTTTATTGTTCTTCCCCGATGTCTTGGGGATGGGAGGCAACCTCTCAGTGGTGTTTGGCGTCTTCGGCATCACTGCTGGCGTCGGACTACTTCTATTACGCCTTAAAGAGCTCACTCCTGAGGACGAGGGTGAAGACGGTGCAGTTGTTTAAGATGCCCGCGGCCTGTCCTCGCTGAACTTTTCAGATCGTCGCTAGGGCAATCGGTCCTGAGGTGAGTGGATATCGGTTTGTGGTCGCATCAGGCTTGCGGATGAGCACCTCACCGCCTACTCGCAGCACAATTCGATCAGCTGATTCAGTGAATCCGAGCGGGCCGATCCGTTGATCGATCTCCACTCCGTGTCGCTGCCACTCCTGCTCGGATAAGTCCACCGCGACTACCACCACGCGCGCGCTTTCGCCACGCCCCGCAGGCGCATATTCGGTGAATATTGCAGCACGTTTGCGTTGGTCTGGCGGAGTCGATAATGCCACCGTGCGGCTATTGACTACATCGAGACTCAGAGTGGTCAGCACCGCCATCGCGGCACCGGGTCCGCGTCCCCCGGCGACGACAAGATCGAGATCACGGGCCAGACCGCTCAGTACGTTGCGCCAAAGTGGATGCCGGGCAATACCCTGCAGCACCACAATGTCCACATCGCGCTCAGCAGCCCTTAAGGCACTGCGATCGGTCTGGTCGAGATCGATAAAAGCCACTTTAGTCATACGCTTCTCCTTGCTAAATCCGCTGCACCAATGAGACCAGCCTCAGCGCCGAGCTTGGCCCCGACTATCTCAACGGTCGGGCGAAACCCTCGGCCCGCTAATACGTTCTTGAAATGCTCCCGAGCCGGATTCAGGATGAGTGGTCCGATCTGAGCCGCGCCGCCACCGATGACGACGATGCTCGGATCGAAGATCGCTGCAATATCAGCGATACCTTGGCCAAGCCAGTAGCCGACTTTCTGAACAATATCCCGCGCCGCTGGATCGCCTGCCGCAGCCACTTGAGCAACGTGAACCGCGTTAATCGCCTCGGCGTCGCCGTCCACCACCGCCATTAAGGCCGCGGCAGCGACCGGTGAACTCCCCGCGAGCTCTCGGGCAGCGCGTTCCAGCGCCGGACCACTAGCGTATTGCTCCCAGCAACCCCGATTGCCGCAAGCGCATTGCCGACCATCCGGCAGCACGCACATGTGACCCCACTCGCCGGCAAGCCCGTGCGCGCCACGGAAGAGTTCTCCATCAATGATGATGCCGCCGCCGATTCCGGTGCCGAGGGTCACGCCTAGCACTAGGGGCTGATGCGTGGCAGCGCCGAACCGAAACTCTGCCCACGCAGCCGCATTCGCGTCATTCTCAATAAAAACTGGAAGGTCGATATCGCGTTGTAGCGCGCTCTGTAATCGTTCATTACGCCATGCGAGGTGCGGTGAAAACAGCACGGTATCGCGGTCTTGAGCGATCCAGCCGGCGGCGCCGATCCCCACAGCGACGATGTCATGGCCGTCTTTGAACTCGTCCACCGCCGCGACGATGGCCGAATGAATCAGACGGGCATCTTTGCCGGGGGTGGCCGCGTGAAATGAGCGCAAGATATGACCCGTTTCATCAACAATTCCGACCGCAATTTTGGTGCCTCCGATATCCAGTCCGATCGCGAGGCTCATGGCGTGCTACTCGACATTAATCCTCAGCACGCGCGGCGTCGACGGTGCGGACGGTGGTGGTGCAGAGTTCTCTCGACTGGGCGACTCGGCTGGCTCCGGTGCTGCTTCGGACGGTTGCAAATGATCGGTCAAAGCCGATATGAGAAGCATGGCGGACCCCAGCAATTTATCAATCGACTCGGTCCGCTCCCCACGCACAAGGGCAATTAACTGACAAATCGGACAGAATTCGCAGGCCGCCGGACGCGCGGCATCGGCCGCCGAGACCCAATCACCAGCGTGCGACTTTGCGGCCGTTTCGGTCGGCTGCAAGCGCGCGCTCAACACCGCGGCGAGTTTAGCGACTTCTTCGGAGAGCGAACCGTGCGCCGACTGGTCTGTCATAGCCCGGGCCAGACTGCGGGGTCCGGATGAAAGGTCAGCGAGAGCACACTCCCGGCGTAGGACGCAGCGGCCACATCGCATCGTCGCAGGGCGCTAGACAGAGCGATATAGCGTCGATATCCCCCAGCTGTAACAACTAAATCATCACCCGCGCGAGCCACTTGCAGCGACGACCGATCCAGATGCGGGATATCAATGTGCATACCGAATTCGTATCCACCAGCAATTGTCGAATCTGGCGTGGAAGTGATTCGGACTGCTGGGGTCACCGTGGCAAAAGTTGCAGACTCTTCATCGCCATAAATTTGTCCTCCGAGGTCGCGCAACTGATCAATACCGATCGGTTCATGCGCCGCGTACGGCACCGTACGAACGGTGAGCCCAGCAAACGATTCTCTCGCTTCGATCAGACTAAGTTCTTGCTTCGCGGCCCACGCTGACCGCCAAGGATCGTTGCCTTCGTTGGGAATTACTCGATTCACCACAATCTCGTCAACGACGAAACCGTAGAGCGTCAGCGCACTGTGGGTTCGCCGCGCCTCTGCAACGGCCAATTTCTCGGGAGTCAGCACGAGGCGTGCACGCGTGATCTGCTCATCAGAGAGCAAATGTACGAGGTCGTCGAGTTGAGTTTGCAACGCACTGATCGCTGAAACTGTCGATGCGCCTGGTAATGGCAGATCGGTGAGTTTGCTAGCGATAGGTGCAATGTGGCGCAGCACCCGATGGTGGACCGGGAGAAGACGCTCGGCATACCAGCTCACGATCTGCGGTAACGCCAGCAATCGCAAGGTTTCGGCCGATGGCGCGCAGTCGACGACGATCAAATCAAATACTTCGCGATGAGCTTGTTCTTGCACGGCCAGCAACGCCATAAGCTCCTGCAGGCCGGGAATCACCGTCACCTCGTCCGCGCTTAGCGGATCTGCGCCAGCGCGCGTGACCAACTCTCGCAGATAATTCTGGGCGCCGCTCCATGCCTGTTCTAATCGGGCTTGGGCATCGACGCACATGGCCGATAGTCCAGCGTCGATCTCAACCGGCTCGTCGCCGACCGCAGTTGCGAGCACATCGCTTATCGAATGTGCCGCATCGACAGACATCACGAGCGTTTTATGGCCCTCAGCGGCGGCCCGCACGGCGGTCGCGAGCGCTGTCGTCGTTTTTCCGACACCGCCCTTGCCGGTGAAAAGCAGAATCTTCAAGGTAGGCGCGGTCCTAGCCGAGTGACTCGACGCGTCGCTTGAGCTCGCGCAGTGCGGTATCCATAATGACTTTCTCGGCCTTGCGCTTCATCATGCCGAGCATGGGAATGTTCAGCTCGACTTCGAGAGTATAGGTCGCGGTGGTTCGCTCGCCTTGCTCACTTAAGCTGTATGAGCCCTGCTGCCCCTTTTGCATTTGTCCCTCTACAAGCGACCAACTCACCGTATTCGGGTACCCGCTCCAGTCGTAATCGAGGGTGTAGGTGTCCTTGATCAACCCAGCGTCCATCGAAAACGTCACCCGCGCAGCCAGGCCGTCATCACCGTCTTCGACAGGAGTCGCGGATTTAATTGAGCCGGCCCACCGCGGATATGCCTCGAAATCCGCGATTACCGCCATAATCGACTCCGCAGGAGCGTTAATCACGATCGACTGGGTCGACAACTGCGCCATCTGGACTCCTTCATGTGGTCGTTATCAAGCTTCCCGAGCCTACCCGCTCAAATCCTCGATGGTGGTTTGGCGATCCCAGCCAGCGCTTCGGTGCGCAAATCCCCGCCGATCATTCGGATCAGGCCCCCGAACGGTAAGTTACTGGAAGCAACGCTGTCCTTAC
>JBDTCL010000017.1:0-19638 GCA_039923595.1 Antricoccus sp.
GTTGGATGAGTTTGCGACCGTCATCGCACGTGGACGAGCTGGCGAAGTGTTGTCAGCTGCTGTGGCACCGAGCGAGTGAATTAAGGTGACCTGAGGCGTCAGGCTTAGGTCGGATTTTCTCCCATTATCGCCAATCCGACTGCCGATCATTCCCGCCCTGCGTAAAGCTGCGCATACGCGCCGCCGCGGGCAAGCAACTCGTCGTGGCTACCAATCTCAGCGACCCGACCATGCTCCATCACGACGATCCGATCCGCTCGCGAAGCCGTGGTGAGTCGATGGGCGACAACCACCGTCGTGCGCCCTCGAGCAACACGATCAGTCGCATCCAGGACCGCATTTTCAGCGGCTGGATCTAATGCGGCGGTCGCCTCATCAAGCAGCAAGACCTCGGGTTTGACCAACTCGGCCCGAGCCAACGAAATTAACTGACGCTCACCGGCCGCGAGATTTCGGCCGCGCTCATCGACTTGATGCATGAAGCCGCCGGACAATCCAGCAATAGCGCCGATAGCGCCTACATCGCGCGCAGCTGCCTCGACCTCAACATCGCTAGAATCAGGTGCACCGTAGGCGATATTGTCGCGAATCGTTCCGCTAAATAGGTGTGCCTCTTGTGGCACTACGGCGATGTGTCGCCGATAGCTCGGCAGATCTAGCGATCGAATATCGTGTCCATCGACCAGCACCTGGCCGCTCGTTACGTCATAAAAGCGAGCGATCAGCTTCACGAGCGTGGACTTGCCCGCGCCCGTGGTGCCGACGACGGCGACAGTTTCGCCAGGGCTGAACTGCAGATCGACATTCTTTAATGCTGGTTCAACCTGAGCGCTGTAAGCGAAATCGACATCCTTGAGGACTACTGAGCCGTCAAGGTCGGTGATCACGAGCGGATGCTCTGCTGCTGGCGTCGAGGTGGGTGCGGCAAGCAGGTCACCAATGCGCGAGAGCGCGATATTAGCCTGCTGATAACCATCGAAAACCTGGGACAGTTGCTGAATTGGAGTGAAGAAATTGTCCAGATAAAGCACGAACGCGAGCAACGTGCCGGTCGACAGTATTCCCATTTCGACACGATGCGATCCGACTGCCAGCACCGCCGCCGCCGAGAGATCGGCCAACAGCGCGACAAAAGGGAAATACAGTGAGATCGCGGTCTGAGCGCGCATCCGAATCCGCCGATACTCATCTGATTTCTCAGCGAAGGTCTCCGAATTCGCTCCTTGTCGACCCATCGACTGTGCGACCCGCAAGCCCGCGACGTTTTCTTGCAGATCCGAGTTCACCACTGCGACCTGCTCACGAGCAAGACCGTATTGGCGGCTGCTGTAGCGACGGAAGTAAAAGGTTGCGATGAATAACAGTGGCAGCGCCGCAAATGCAACCAGGGCCAACGAAGTGTTCAACAACAGCAGTGCGACGCCGACGACAAGGAACGTCCCGATCGAGACGACCGCCGTAACGAGTCCCGTTTGCAAGAACGACGAAAGCGCGTCGACGTCCGTGGTCATCCGGGTCATGATTCGGCCGGCCATCTCGCGTTCGTAATAGTCGAGCCCGAGCCGCTGTAGATGCGCGAATTCACGCACTCGGATGGAGTACAAGGCAGATTCGCCAGCCTTGGCCATCACCACCATCTGAATTCGCTGCACGAAATAGTCAGCAATCAGCACGCCAAGCGCAACAAGAGTCAGGACGAGCACTACGGACATCGACTTGACGCTGACGCCGCTGTCGATGCCGCTACGAATCAACGCCGGAAGCGCTGCCGTCGCCAGCGCGTCCAGGCCGACCAAGACGAGCGCCACGACAAATAGGGACCGCACGGGACGCAAAGTTCGCCACAGAGAGAAAGGTTCGTCCGAAGAATTTGGCGATAGCTCGGCAATCATCGGTCGATCAGTCGCCTCGGGCAGTTTCTCGATCTTAGCGAGCAATTCCGGGGTAGCTGGCGCACTGTCCATGGCCGCGGACATGCTCCCGGCTCCCCCACCACGACCGGTGGTGCTGAGGCCCGCAGTCTGCTCAGCTGTGCCCTGCACGTCGAAGTTTTCTGACTCCGATGGCCACAGAGCAGCGGTGATCCCGCCGGGTTCAGTTCTTAGGTCGTCGATGATTGGTGTGTCGCCAAGATCAGAGCCCAACAATGATCGGTATCGTGCACAACGCGCCGTGAGCTCATCATGTGTGCCGTGATCAATGACGCTGCCATTCTCCATCACGGCAATCGTGTCAGCGAGACTAAGCGTCGAGCGTCGATGCGCAATCAAGATCGTGGTGCGGTCGGCGGTGAGGCGGTGCAGAGTATCTAGAATCGCCGCTTCAGTTGCCGGATCGACCGCGCTTGTTGCATCGTCGAGCACCAATACCTGCGGATCGGTGATCATCGCGCGGGCCAGGGCCAACCGCTGGCGCTGACCGCCGGAGAGGGTCAGCCCACGCTCACCGATAACCGTGTCGTAACCATCGGCAAGTTCGCCAATAAATTCGGCGGCTTCGGCTGCGATAGCGGCTGCTTCGATCTGCTTGCGAGTAGCTGACGGGCGTCCGTATGCGATATTGTCTGCGATGCTTGAGGAGAACAGAAATGCTTCTTCGAAAACCACCCCCACGCTTTCACGCAGTGGCGCCATCGCGGCTGCTCGCACATCAACATCTCCAACGCGGATCGAGCCGCTGCGCACGTCGTAAAAGCGCGGTAGTAACTGGGCGAGTGTGGATTTGCCCGAACCTGATGGACCGACGACCGCGACGGTCTGACCGGCGGGAATTTCGAGATCAAAATCTTGCAGTACCGAATCGGTCGGGCTGTAGCCAAACTGGACGTTCGCAAACCGGACAGCGAGCGGGCCCCTAGGGATGGCAACCGGTGATTGTGGATCGACAATCTCAGCGTCGAGATCGACGATTTGCAATACCCGCTCGACAGCGGCACCAGCTTGCTGAGCCAACACGAATAGCATCGTAATGATCCGGGTCGGACCCACGAGCGCGGCGAGATAAAGCGTGAACGCTACGAATGTTCCGAGGCTTATCGAGCCGTTGATAGTCAATGCGCCACCGAACAGCAGCACCAGAACTTGGCCCAACGAGGACATCGCTGACATTGCCGGATTCAGTCGGGCGGTGATCCGGGCGGCCCGCAGTCGATATGAATACAGCACTTTGGCTGTAGCGCGTAGCCGGCCGACCTCTCGGGCTTCTTGCCCGAAGCCTTTCACGACCCGCACGCCGGTGACGTTCTCTTCGACGATTTCTGCAACGTCGGCGGCGGACTGCTGCGCAATCCAGGTCGCCGGATGCAAGGTGAGCCGGGTGGTTCTGCCGAGATATGCCGTCGCAGGCACGACGACCAGCACGGTCAAGGTGAGCAGCGGCGACAGGAAAAGCATCAGGACTAGCGATACTGCGAACATGACGACCTGACCGAAGGCCATCGGCAACATCGACATCAGGCCCTGCACCATTTGCAGGTCTGAGTTTGCTCGAGACACGACCTGGCCGGTCCGTAATTTATCTTGACCCGGTCCGTCGAGTCGCGAAATGGCACCAAAGACATCTTGCCGAAGTTCGTGCTGCACGATCAAGCTCAATTTGCCAGCCGACCAACGGCGCACGAATGTGCTCACAAAAAGTCCCAGACCGACTGCGACCAGCCCAATAATCGCCCAGCTGGTCGAGGTCGAGTTGCGTCCGTCGATGTCGTCGATTACTGCTTTCGTCAGCAGCGGCGTGAGTGAATTAAGAGCCAGCGACGCCGAGCCGACTGCGGCGAGCACGGTGAGTCCCCGGTGCCGCAAGCAATAACTAAATAGCCGCCGCGCCCAACCAACCGTGTGTGGGTTCTGTGCCGTAGTTCGCGCGTCAGGTTCAGAGCCTTGATGCGCCGACTCAGGTTCGAAATCTGATGATGCGCCCTGGCGTTGCGGTACCCGCACGTCGGTCACGAACTCCTCCAAACTTGGGCGATCTTGACCTCGAGAGTCCGCATCCAGACCCAGCCCGCCGGACCACACGAAAGCAGGCCGGGGGCGCGCTCAGATTGAGACGCCAATTACCACCGGCCAGTATCGTACGGCTTATGTTCTTATCCATGGCGCGGTTGCTGGACCGACGAGTGACTCAACAGACAATCGTGACCATGCCGCAGCACATTCCAGCTACGGCCCGCAGCAGATGAAGGACGCATTCTATACATCAGCCCCTGGCGCAGATTTGCACATCGCGCCGGCGCCGGGGATGCCGCGCGGCTTAAGAATTCGCTCGTCGGAACTGATAGAAAAATTCTCCCGGTCTGCAGGTCCCGGCGGTCAAGGGGTGAACACCACCGATAGTCGAGTGCAGTTACTGTTCTATCCCGGCGAGTCTGCTGCTTTCAGTCCTTTGCAATACGCACGGTTAAGTCAGCGGCTGGGCGATGAATTAATTCACGACGCCATCGTTATCGCGGCAAGCGAATATCGTTCGCAGTACCGAAATCGGGTCGCAGCCAGGGTACGGCTATCACAAATCTTGCGAGAGGCAATCGGCCCTCCGCCACGACCGCGTCGCGACACGGTTGCCACTCGCGGTTCGCAGCGCCGCCGTCTTGCGTCGAAAAAGCGCCGGGGCGAGACAAAGCGGCTGCGCCGGAGCCCGTCCGCCGATTCTTAGCCGGTAACAGCACAATCGAAAGAACCGGCTACCTAGAGCAGACTGAGATAGCGCATTTTGCGATAAAGAGTCGCCCGCGTGATGCCGAGATATTGTGCGGCCTGGGTCTTATTGCGGTTAAATCTATTGAGCGCGTCTTCAATCACTTCTAGCTCAGCTCGTTCCAAGGGGCTCAGTCCACTACGGCGCAGTCCACTTCGATATCGTTCGGGCAGATCGCTCACTTGGAATCGCTGCTGCCGCAGGGTCGGCGCGACTACCTGCAGCATGGTGTAAAGCTCGGCGATATTGCCCCGCCATGGATGGCGCGTAAGGATCTCAACCACACGTGGGTCAACCACGATCTCGCGGTCGGCGAAGGCATGCAGAAAGAAATTTGCCACGATGGTGGGGATGTCCTGCGTATGCAATCTCAGCGGAGGGATTTCAATCATGCGACCGAACCGGGTTGCGAGCATCGCGCTCTGATTGGAAAGTTCGGTAGCCGGACCAGCGGTCGCAATCACTCGCGGCAACCGCGAAACGCCGTCAAAGAGCACTCGCCGGACTCGAGCAGAACGTCTTTCATCTAGCTGATCGATGTTCTCAAACAGAATGGGTCGTGCCAGTTTCACAGCGCTCATTAGTCGGCCGAACCAGTCAAACTCTGATTGATCATCGATATCGAGAGCGTCGAACACTCGATATTCGCAGCCGCCCAACTCCACCAACGCCCGCGTGGTGCGGCCGCTGCCGGACTCCCCGCAAATAAGGGTGGTAACTACCGCACGATCAGTACTCGCAGGCGCCGATGAGCGTTGTAGCTGACCAAGTGAAGCGAAGCGACGCTGAATATCGCTGGCCGCCGCAGCAACAAAAGGCACGATGAGCTCGGTGAACGAATTCACTTCGCAGGTTAAGTCCAGCACGCCAAGGAAATCACCACTGCGCGGATCTGTGAGTGGATGCCCGTAACAGCCCACAGCGCTAAGCACTTCAAAAAAATGCTCCTCGCCCACTACGGTGAGGGGCTGACGAGTCTGCAGCACGGTCGAAACGCCATTGGTGCCGGCGGTCCGTTCGGTCAGCACTGCACCGGGGACGATACCAATGCCCTCTGAGAAGGTAGCCATCTTGCGATCGGAGAAATGTCGAGCGAGCACCGATCCACCAGCGTCGACCAAGATCAGTGAGCCACCTACCGGCACCACCTTGCGCGCTAACTCGTTCAATACCGGTTCCGCTGCACGCGCAAGCCGATCATCTTGAGCGTCTGGATCACAAATACGCGGTTCGGGCCGGCCGGACCGGTTCAACCCGCTGCGATACGAGCGAGCCCAAGATTGTGCTATCTCGTCGCGCTGCCGCCCGCCTTGCGGTGCACGACTCTGCGACCCAATCGTCATTGCCGAATATCCCCTATCGCATTCCGCAGTCGACTGCGGCATTACCCGTTCAATCTTTATACATTCTCGGTGGTGCACGTCACCGTCAGCTTAGGCTCCGCCATAGGGCCCACCGCGGAGCGCGGGGCCTTGGTGCATTTGCCTGCACACCGAGCGCCACGCACTGTGTATCACCGCGGTGCCTATCACCCTCGAAAGGGAGTCTCCATGAAGACCAGAGCCGCCGTAGTTTACGAAGCCGGCAAGCCCGCAGTCATCGAAGAGCTTGAGCTTAAAGACCCCGCCGAGGGCGAAGTCATTATCAAATACATCGCATCCGGTTTATGCCACTCCGACCTGCACATTATGACCGGCGATTTGGAAGCTCGGTTACCGATGGTCTTGGGCCATGAGGGCGCTGGCATCATCGAAAAAATTGGTCCCGGCGTCACCCGCGTGAAGGTTGGCGACCACGTCGTTTGCTCGTTCATCCCGAACTGCGGCACGTGCCGATATTGCGCTAACGGTCAACAGTCGATTTGCGACATGGGTGCATCGATTCTTGATGGAATCCTGCCAAGCGGCAAGTATCCGATGACTGGCCCGCGCGGGGATTACGGCGGTATGTGCATGATCGGCACCTTCAGCCAGTACGGCTGCATCAATCAGGCGTCCGTGGTCAAGGTCGATGATGATCTTCCGTTGGATAAAGCTGTTCTCGTCGGCTGCGGCGTTCCCACGGGTTGGGGTTCAGCCGTGAACACCGCTGATGTGAAACCGGGCGAGACCGTGTGCGTTATCGGTGTGGGCGGAATCGGGATCAACGCGGTTCAAGGAGCGCGCTACGCCGGAGCCAAGAACGTCATCGCGATCGATCCATTAGAAAACAAGCGCGAGAAAGCACTTGAACTTGGTGCCACTCATGCATTTGCCTCCACCGAGGAAGCGATGGAAGCGGTGGCTGACCTGACCCGCGGTCAGATGGCTGACAGCGCGATTCTCACCGTTGGAGTCATGACTCAAGAAGTCATCACGGGCGGGTTCAACATCATCGGCAAGGGAGGCGATGTTGTCGTCACTGGACTCAATAAGATCGATCTGAACAACATCGTGCTTCCCGCATCGGTGCTTACGCTATTCCGAAAGAACATCAAGGGCAGCCTGTTCGGAGATTGCAATCCGACGTACGACATTCCCAAGATCCTTTCCCTTTACCAAAGCGGTGATCTGAAGCTCGACGAGCTCATCACCAAGGAATACACCCTTGACCAAGTCAATGAGGGCTACGCCGATCTCGAAGCTGGCAAGAACATTCGCGGTGTGATGATTCACGAACACTAACCGCCCGGCGGAGGCTTTCAAATCGTTGCCGCGACCGTCGGCACACGCAGGTGTGTCGCCGGTCGCGGTACGCCGACCGGTGCCGGACCCATCGGCACGCTCGGCTACTTTGGACGAGTGGGGAAATCAAGCGTGGATCAATCACCAAAGCGTAAAATCGTTCCGGTCCTGGGCCGAGAGCGCGAGGTCGAACTCATCACTGCCGCTCTGATGAGCGGCACACATACTTTGCTCGAAGGCCCGCCAGGCACCGGCAAAAGCACCCTCCTGCGATCGGTGGCGGCCAACCAGAAGGTGCCGTTCATCTTTGTGGAAGGCAATGCCGAGCTCACACCCGCACGGTTGATCGGTCACTTTGATCCGTCTCAAATTCTCGATCGCGGGTATATCCCCGAAATTTTTATTCCCGGACCTTTGGTTGAAGCGCTCACGACCGGAGCTCTTCTCTATCTTGAAGAAATCAACCGGATTCCCGAAGAAACGCTCAATGTGATGCTCACCGTGATGAGCGAGGGCGAAATCACGGTGCCGCGATACGGCCACGTCGTCGCTGAACCAGGTTTTGGAATTGTCGCGGCGATGAACCCGTTCGACGGCGTAGGCGTCGCTCGGCTGTCATCGGCTTTGCATGATCGCACCTGCCGAATTTCAGTTGGCTATCAAAGCCCAGACACCGAGCAGAAAATTGTTGCGTTGTTTGTCGATGAGTTGCCAACTGATTTCCGCGCAAAGACAGTCGAAGCAGTTCGCCGCACTCGAGATCACCCAGATATCAAAAATGGATCATCGGTTCGCGGCGCGATCGACTTTAGCCGTATTACCGGTTCGCTAGCTAAGGTCCGAGGCTTAGAAACCAACGATTGGCAGGTGGGACTGGATGCTGCACTCACCGCGCTGAGTGGCCGCATCACCTTGTTTGAGTCCTCGTCTGCCACGCCCGAAGATGTAGTCAAATCGATTTATATGGAGATTTTCGGCGCCCGACAGGACACAGAGTCCGACTCTGATCCTGAGGGTGGCGATGGCGCGGGGGAACTCTAAGCCCGCAATCAGCGGGCAACTCCCAGCAACCTAACGCCGGCGATCAACGCAGGCCATCGCCTAAACAACAACAGCGGCAATCAACGATCGGCCGTAGCGAATTATCGAAGAACCCTGGCTTCGCCGAAATGTCTCCTGATGTCGGTGAGCTCAACATGGAGGTCTTAGAGGAGCAGCTTCATAGCGATACCGATCAGACACTTGAGCTGATGGCCAATATGGTTCACGCAACTGATCCGGTGCTCCGCGCCAAAGCGAAGCGGCTCGCCGCCTCCCTGATTGTTCATATCTCGCGGGAGAGCCGGGTGGGTACCTCTGGCGGATCACGCCTGGCACCATCACGCGCTGAGCACGATATTGATGTCGACAGCAGCCTTGAAGCGATCATCGGCGCACGAGCTGAAGGCGTGGCGCCCAACCTGGAGGACCTATTCGCCCGATCGTGGACCCGTCCGCCTCTTGCCATCGCGCTGGTCATCGATGCCTCTGGTTCGATGAAAGGTTCCAGACTCGCCGCAGCCTCGATGCTCGCTGCCGCGGTGAGCTTGAAAGCGCCAAGTGAGCACGCGATCATCTCGTTCGCGAAGACACCCCATGTGATTCGAGAAATCACCTCACCTATGCAGCCGGAGGAAGCGGTCGACCGGGTCTTGAGTCTGCGTGGTCACGGCGTCACCGGGTTGCGCGGAGCGCTCGATGCCGCACGCGAGCAACTTGCTCGATCCAAAGCGGGACGCAAAGTGGTGCTGTTGATGTCAGACTGCCGGGCAACCGATGATGAGGACCCCTTACCCGCGGCTTTGGCGCTGCCGATACTGCGAATCGTGGCACCTTTCGAGGACTCCGATGAGGCGGCGGCATTCGCTGCAAAGACGAACGCCCGATGGGCCGCGCCAGAAACAATCGCGCAACTGCCGAACGTCGTCCGTCAGTTGATGGATCAGTAACAGAGGCTCCGCCACCTACTTTGGCGCTCCGATAGTCGCCAGGAACCTAACCCGGGCAGTGCTCGCCGGACCGCTCTGGAAACTACGGCTGTAGCTGGGTCAATGCCGTTATGCGGTTTTGAGCTGCTGTGGGCTGTTGTTTCAGGGGTTCTCGTCGGTCGGGTGGTGTGATGGTGTCCGGCGTCCCCGACGCCTGGCAGTTCTAGTGTCCGCTTTTTGCGGTGCCGCTCGTGCTGTCGCGGGGGCGAGGCGCGATGGCTTCTTGCCGTGCGCGGCCGACGAGCACGCCACGTTCGTCCCACATTTCAACGTCCTCGCAGATAAACTTGCCGTCGTACGGTGAGCCTTGCATATCCACTAGCAACCACTGGCCTTCAGGCGCAGCGAAGGCAGCGGTGTGCAACTGAAGGGTCGGAGCCCAACCGAAGCGGCCCTGCGCAAAGGCAACTGGTGGACCCATGTCAGACAATCCCCCAAGACTCAGCGTGTCTAGTGGTCGGCCGTCAACAAATCGCACCCAAAAGGTGATACGTGGATCAACGCTGAAGTCGCCGGTCGCCCACGACGAGAACTCAGGAACAAAATTCATCTCGATGATGTCACCGAGCGGTGCCTTGCGTTGTTGACTAAATGCATGGCACTCCAACGGTCCCGGCACATCAAGCATCGGATGTTTCGGTGGTGCTACCGGAGAATCCGCCGGTGCTGCCGCGGCCGACAGATCGACCAGAGTGATGATCGAAGCCACAATCGTCTTGCCGTGCTGCGAGGCCACCACCGTCGTATTTGTGACCGATCCGCCCTCGCTCAGTATCTCGACGGTGAGGTCGATCGTGCCGGACTCGGCCCCACGAACGAACGTTGAGTTGACGGCGACCGGGTCGGGGTGGCGGCTCCCAGTGAGCACCCGCGCGGCGTTTGTTGTCACCGAGTGCAAGTAACCGCCGTTGAAGAACTGGCCGTTGAAATTCCAACCATCATCAAGCGCACAGCGTGCGCTGCCGGCATCAAAATCGATGTCGGTCATGGTGACTGCTTGGTCGAAACGGTAACTCTTCTCTGCCATGCCAGGAGTAAACCAGGTCCTCATTGCCACCATGAGGCCACCTGCTGGTTGGGCTCAAGCTACGGCCAGAGCACGCGAAGCGCGCGATCAAGATATTCGGTGAGTGGATCGGTGCCTTCTCGAAGCCAGACTTCATAAGCCGCACGTGCGGCGGCTAAAGTGGAACGGCCAATCGTCAGAGCCTCTAGAGCATCCTGGCCGATCCCTAACCGCGCCGCGGCGAACCGAGTGATGACCTGTGCCCAAGCGTCGTAATGCGCATTTGCGCTCGCCGCTAACGCTGGAGTGAGGGTAATGAGCCGCATTCGAGCGGCAAGATTCGGAATATCGTCATTGTGGGCACGATTGACCGCGACTACTGCAGATCGAATAACTTCATGCAGCGAGCTCCCGCTGGCGTAGGTCGCTAATTGCCTTTCCAGCGCAGTGACCTCTAGATCAAAATCATTCCAAATAACATCAGCTTTCGACGCAAAATATCGGAAGTAAGTTCGCCGACTCACGCCGACTTCAGCTGCGATGTCATCGGTGGTGACATCGGCATAACCGCGTACGTCAAATAGCCGCAGTGCAGCCGCGGCTATCTCGTCCCGAGAGGTCGCCTGGCGTCGTCCACGTATCGAAGCCTGGGGCACGGTGGACGACCTTTCCACATCAGGAATAGGGTTGTAACGTCGATCACCATACGCTAATCTGCACTTATGACACGGCGTGCCACAAAGCTTGCCGAGACCCGCAGAAAACCAATCGTCAAGGAGCTAATCATGGAAACCGTCACCACAGCTGCATCGACTGACGAATCCACTGCACCAGAAACGACCGAAGAAGTAATCCTCGTTGAAGAGGTCTCGATCGATGGCATGTGCGGCGTTTACTAAAGCTGCGCTAGCGACTGAAGCGCATACCTATGTTTAATCTCGATGGGCAGTGGCGCGTGCACCCCCAGGTCGCGGTGCGACCCGAACGGTTCGGCGCCCTGCTCTATCACTTTGGCAATCGAAAACTTTCATTCCTCAAGAATCCGACCATGTTGCGGATTATGCAGTGCCTTGACGAGCAGCCCAACGCCCGAGCGGCGTTGCGCGCCTCTGATGTCCCAGCCGAACAGGATGAGACCTATCGCAAGGCTCTCGCCACGCTTGCACAGTCTGAAATGATCCAAGAAAGGCCGCTCTCGTGACTGCCCTGGATGACCGTCCAACCGCCGCTGTTCTACCCCTCGTCGATCAGTTCCAGCTTGGCTTGGACTCGCCAATTTGTCTGACGTGGGAATTGACCTATGCATGCAACTTGTCTTGTGTGCATTGTTTATCTAGCTCGGGGCGGCGTGATCCGCGAGAGCTCAGCACTGCTGAATGTAAACAGGTCATCGACACGCTAGAGCAAATGCAGGTTTTCTACGTCAACATCGGCGGTGGCGAACCGACGGTCCGCCCAGATTTTTGGGAGCTCATCGACTACGCAACCGAGCATCACGTCGGTGTGAAATTCTCCACCAACGGTGTCAAGATCACTCCTGAAGTCGCCCAGAGGCTAGCAAAGTCGGACTATGTCGATGTCCAAATCTCCCTCGATGGAGCGACAGCCGAAGTCAATGACGTTGTCCGTGGGCCCGGTTCCTATGACACCGCGATTCGAGCGATGAGCAATCTGCAAAACGCAGGTTTCAAGAACTACAAAATTTCTGTGGTGATGACCCGCCAAAATGTGCCGCAGCTTGATCAGTTCAAAGCGATCGCCGACCAGTACGGCGCGCAGTTACGACTCACCCGATTGCGGCCGTCGGGACGCGGCGCAGATGTATGGGATGAGCTGCACCTCGTCGGTGATCAACAGCGTGAGCTCTACAATTGGCTCGTGGCCAATGGCGACAACGTACTGACTGGCGACTCATTTTTTCATCTCGCCGCATATGGCGAAGCACTTCCGGGTCTGAATTTGTGCGGTGCTGGGCGCGTGGTCTGCCTCATCGATCCCGTTGGTGACGTTTATGCATGTCCCTTCGCGATTCACGACAACTTTCTCGCAGGTAACGTCCGCGACACCGGAGGCTTCGCCTCAGTCTGGCGCGAATCAGAGCTCTTCCTTGATCTGCGTCGCCCGCAAACCGGTGGTGCATGCAACAGCTGTTCTGCATATGACGCCTGCCGGGGTGGCTGCATGGCAGCAAAGTTTTTCACCGGATTACCCCTCGATGGGCCTGATCCAGAATGCGTAAAAGGGCACGGCGAATCAGCGCTTGCCGCGGCCCGGCGCGACGACGCGCCCCGCTCATCACTCGATCACTCCCATCGCACGACACCGCCGCGACCGCGATCTGCCCCCATTCCCATTCAACTCACGACGCGGCCTCCCGACGCGCCCGTCAATGTTCCTGACCGTGCATGTGCAGAAAGTCCACTGGCAGGATTTACCAATGTTCACTAATCCATGGTTTGAATCAGTTGCTGTAGCCCAGCGCCGCGCAAAGAAACGACTGCCTAGTTCGGTCTACAAGGCTCTGATCGCCGGGTCCGAACGCGGCCAGACCTACTTGGACAACATGAACGCGTTTGCCGAACTTGGTTTCGCGCCGCACGTCGCAGGTCTCCATGCCGACCGAGACTTATCAACGTCGGTCATGGGGGTCGATGTTTCGATGCCCGTCATCATTTCACCGACCGGTGTTCAAGCTGTCCATCCAGACGGCGAAGTAGCCGTCGCCCGGGCCTCGGCGGCGCGCGGTACCGCGATGGGGCTGAGCTCGTTCGCAAGTAAGCCAGTCGAGGATGTTGCGGCCGCCAACCCAAATACCTTCTTTCAGGTGTATTGGTCCGGTAGCAAAGACGACATGGTGCATCGCATCGAGCGGGCTCGCAAGGCAGGCGCTAAAGGCCTCATCGCCACTCTCGACTGGTCATTCTCCATGGGCCGCGATTGGGGAAGTCCGTCGATACCGGACAAAATTGATTTGAAGACCATGATCAGCTTTGCGCCGGACGTGATTCCCAAACCGCAGTGGCTGCTGGCATTCGCAAAATCTGGAAAGCTTCCCGATCTCACGACTCCCAACTTAACCAAACCGGGCGGCAGCGCACCGACGTTTTTTGGAGCGTATGGCGAATGGATGCAAACGCCGCCGCCAAGTTGGGAAGATGTCGCCTGGCTGCGTGAAGCATGGGGCGCGCCGTTCATGCTCAAGGGCATCACGCGAGTCGATGATGCTCATCGAGCTGTGGATGCTGGCGTGAGCGCAATCTCGGTGTCTAATCATGGCGGCAACAATCTTGATTCCACGCCGGCTACTATCCGCGTGCTTCCGTCGATTGCCGCCGCAGTAGGCGATCAAGTCGAAGTGCTACTCGATGGTGGAATCCGTCGCGGCTCCGACGTCGCTAAAGCCCTCGCTCTAGGTGCGCATGCTGTCATGATTGGTCGGGCATATTTGTGGGGCCTGGCGGCGAATGGTCAGGCGGGCGTGGAGAACGTGCTCGATGTGCTGCGCAGCGGTCTGGATTCAGCAGTCCTTGGCTTGGGGCATACCTCAATCAAGGAGCTCTCCCCCGCCGATTTGGTCATTCCGCCGGGCTTCGCACGCACCCTCGGAGATGCATGAACTGAGCCGGATGAGCTCACCCGAAGTGGGGGCGGCCGCCGCGACCGGCGCGGCACTGATTGTTCCGATTGGCTCAACGGAGCAGCACGGCGCCCATTTGCCGTTGACTGTCGATACCACAATCGCGCAGTTCTGCGCGCAAACCCTCACGCGAGCTCGTCCAGCGCAAACCGTTCTTGCACCAACCCTGCCGTATGGCGCTAGCGGTGAACATGCCGCCTTCCCTGGCACGTTGTCCATCGGCCAAGCAGCGCTGGAAATTGTCGTCGTCGAGTTGGGCAGGTCGGCGACCGATACTTTCAGCAAAGTTTTTATCATTTGTGGTCACGGTGGCAACTTTGAGACGCTACGCCGCGCTCTGCGCACCCTGCGCGATGAATCTCGCAACGTGGGTTTATGGATGTGCAACTCTGGCGGCGATGCGCATGCCGGACATAGCGAAACCTCGATCATGCGGCAAATCCAGCCTAACCATGTGCAGATGTCCCGTGCCCAGCTAGGCAATATACGGCCGGTCGCTGAGCTCATGCCGGCCATGATCGCAGGAGGCCTCAGCGCTGTTTCTGCCAACGGCGTGCTTGGTGATCCGACGGGTGCCACCGCGCAGGTCGGCGCTCAGTTATTAGCCAAGATGACCACGCGAATGATCAGCGCGTTCGACGATTGGTATGCCTGATGATTCAGACTTACCTCATCGATTCTGACACGCGGCTCAAGGACGCATTTTTGACCGGCGGCAGCCCCCGTCGCGTGCTGCGATTGGCACCTAGCGCAATCGCCGCATATCAGGCAATTGTTCAGCGCGAGCAATTAACTCAGACCGCGAGAGCACTAGCCGCGCGACTGGTTCGTGATGGCTTGATCCATCCCGATCCACCTAGCACTGTGGTGGCGGACCTGACGATTGTAATTCCGGTTCGCGACCGCGCAACTGAACTCGATCGTTGCCTCCGGGCAGTTCAGAAAAGCACTAACTCTCCTATCATCGTCGTGGATGACGGATCGATAGAACCAAGCAAAGTCGCAAAAGTGGCAATGCGGCATCAGGTAACACTCATAACTCTTGCTGCGAACATAGGGCCAGCCGCTGCCCGCAATATCGGTTGCGGCGCGGCGTCAACCTCGCTGGTTGCCTTTGTTGATTCGGATGTGGTGGTACAACGAGGCTGGCTGGAGGGGCTACTCGGGCACTTCGCTGATCCGGTCGTCGCCGGTGTTGCCCCGCGCATTGTCGGCGTTCGCGCGGTCGACACGACCGTGGCACGATTGATCGCTCGTCGATCACCCCTGGACCTTGGATTGCGGGCTGGCCCGGTCATCGCCATGAGCCGGTTATCGTATGTCCCGAGCGCTGCCTTAGTGATGCGCCGAGAATGCGCAACGTTTGATCCGGCTTTGCGATATGGCGAAGATGTTGACCTCGTATGGCGTTTGATCGCAGGGGGATCACAAATCCGCTATGAGCCGCGATCGGTCGTGCATCACCTAGAACCCACGACAGTGCGCTCCTGGCTCCGTCGGCGATATCATTACGGCACGTCGGCGGCCCCACTCGACGTCCGTCACCCCAGCCATGTGCGACCGGTTGTTCTTGATCCCATCGCGACTGCGATCGCTCTCTTGCTGGCGATCGGTCGCTGGCGGCTCGCTGTTGGCGCATATGGGCTCGCCACGGGCTACACCGCGCTGCGTTGTCGCGCCGTCGGGCTTGCGACCAACGACGCAGCCACCGACACCGCGCGGTCCGTCGCATGGGCAGCGTCGATGATTGCGACCTGGCTGCACCAATTCGTCGTGCCTGCATTACCGGCGGCGCTGCTGGCAGCAGTACGCACTCCAGATCGACGACGTCTGAGCACCGTTGCCGCCATGCTCGTTGTGCCAATCCTCGTCGATCGACGCCTATTGCGCAGACGATATCCAGAAAGTGCATACGTCCCCGCAGATGTTCTAGCGATGCTGCTCGATCGCGCAGCTTACGGCTTGGGTGTGTTCAGCGGCGCGATCGCGTTGCGCCGACCAGCGGTAATCCTGCCGAAGATCCTTGCCATACCTCGGATCAAGAAGCGATAGCACCGTGACACTGGACCTGATTTGGTATGCCGCTTACGGATCTAATCTTTCGCAAAACAGACTCATGCACTATCTTGCTGGCGGTCAGCCACAGAGCGCTCAACGAGCGTACGCGGGCGCCAGGGACCCGAGACGCCCTCGCGCCACAAAGAGCCTGCTGCTGCCGGGTGAGGTGTATTTCGCGTGGCAATCCACGACGTGGGGAGGCGGCGTCGCGTTCTATGATCCAACGGTTCTCGGAGCCTCTGCAGGACGTGCATACCTCATCACGGCGTCGCAGTTTGCTGATATTGCAGCGCAAGAGATGCACCGACCGTCCGGCACCGATCTCGACCTCGCACCGTTCGGCAGCGGAACTACTTCGCTGAGCCTCGGAGCGGGTCGCTATGAGACGCTGCAACTCATCTGCAGGCTGGACGATATTCCCGTGCTCACCTTCACCTCGGCGCAACGTCATCGGCGCTACAACTCCCCCGTCGGCCCTTACCTGAAGCTAATGGCCAGGGGTATTAAGCAAAGCCATGACTGGTCGCCAGATCGAATCGAGCAATATCTGCTTTCTAGGCCCGGCGTCAGACCGAATTGGAATTCGGAGACATTGCGTCTTGCGATTGACGATGACCAATGAGGTACGACACGATCGTCGTAGGCGCGGGCGCTGCGGGTACCGCCGTCGCGCAAGAGCTTGCTCGAGATCGCGAGCATCAGGTGCTTTTACTTGAGGCTGGTGCCCCGAAAAAATCACCCGATGATTGGTACACCATCGTCGGTGATTCTGATGAAATATGGCCGCGGCGGCGAGTGAGGCGCTCGGCATGGACGGATCCAGCGCAATATCCATCTGGTCTTGGGCTGGGCGGCTCAGCTCGGATCAACGGCATGCTAGCGTTGCCGGGGCTTCCCTCAGATTTCAATAGCTGGGCCGCAGAATTTCACGCACCGTCGTGGACATGGGCAGCGGTCGCGCCGATCGTCACCGATCTGACGAAGCGCTCGTCAATGCCCACCAAGGCGCAGCTAAGCCCACTCGATATTGCGATGTATCGGGCAGCGGCCGAGATTGGTATCGATACCGACGCACAACTTGCCCTTGGCGACTCCGGTGCTGGAGTAATCGGTATCTCGCATGATCAAGACGGACGGACACTCTCTGCTGAAGCTTTGCAACCGGGACGTCAGCTGCCGAAAAACTTGACGGTGATCTGCGATGACGCCGTCACAGGTTTCACTAGTGGCACGCCGATGAGGGTCTATTGCGGTAATGGCCACGAGTACGAGGCAAATCAGGTCGTGCTTACCGCTGGCGTTTTAGGCACTCCGGCACTGCTTCAACGCGCAGGAGTGCAGCGGCTCGGAATCGGCCGAAACTTTCGCGATCACGCCTCGATCGCCATTCCGTTGCAGATGCGGCATGATGGACCTGCAGCGTACTGGATGGATATGGCAATTCGGCTTGATGCTCGCCAGCCGGGGGACGCCATGCTGCTGCCCTTCTATCGACCTGATTCGCGCGCTGACGGCGGGGCCGAGGCATTTTTGTTGGCCGCGGCAATGTGCTGCGATTCGGCTGGCGAAATCATCGAGGACTCCACCGGCCAGGTTTGCGTTGAGGCGCGCCAACTGACTTCGAGTGCGGACATCGAGGCGATGGATGTTGCCCTCGATACCGCCTGCGCGCTGATCGCGAGGATCAGCGATATTGCGGTGCCCACTGACGAGGAGCTGATGAGCGTCTTGCGCGGTAGTGCTGGTGTCGCCCGCATCAACGCACTCAGTGGATATCCGGGACGACTATTTCACGGTTGTGGAACCGCACGAGTGGGACGTTCCGACGATCCACACGCGGTCGTCGACGAGAATGGAAAGGTATTCGGCTGGGACCGCCTCTACGTCATGGATGCATCAATCTTGCCGAGGGTCCCGCGCGCACCGACGCATGTGAGCACCTCGGTAATTGCCACTCATCTCGCTCGCCGACTGCGCCTCGGTCAGGTAGCAACCGACTAGAACACGACGTTTCCGTCGTCAAGGTCTTTCACCACGAGATCGGCGATCGTCTGCATCGACGTCTCGTCGTCACTTTGCACTACAACCTCATCCCCGCACGAGGCACCAAGGGTCATGATCATGAGCGATGAGTCTGCATCAACCGGATCGCCGCCGGGAACGCAAAGCGTCACGGCCGAGCCGAGATCAGCGGCTTTCTGCGCGATGACCGACGCAGGTCGCGCGTGTAGCCCGACACCAGATCCGACTTTGACAGTCACGCTAGGCATTGTTAGCTCCCTTGCACATCGGTCTGAGGACTGCAAACCTACACAGGGTGCGTTACCAGTGTTCGACCGGTGTCAGTAGTGCGGGTCTCGAAACAGCAGGGCGACCAGACCACAGGCGCGATGAAAAACCGTTCGAGTATTGAGGCCAACTGCGACTACCAGCCTTCGCCAAGTCATCGACGAGTATGCGGACCGTCTTGCCTTGGCAAGATTACGAAACTCCAATTGCGCGGTTCGCTTGGTTTTCGCCCGCGCCCTAGCGACAGCTCCGCCGTAGTCCCTGATGAACAGATCAGCTAGAACAGATCTGACGGGTAAAGCGCGGTCATCTCCCATAATGGTCAATGCGCTCAACAATGACGCAGCCTGTCCAAGCTTCAATGCTAGATTTCGGTTGTTCCCCAGAAACCGACCCGCAGGTGTTGGCCTAGTTAAGTACACCGCCCATGATCGAACCAACGATGAGGTGCCGCAATGGCCGACCGGAACCCGACCTCTCAGGCAATGCCCCGTGCCGCCGGCTCACTGCTCGCGGTTCAAGGCACGCCAGTTGTTCAAGGGATCGCACTCGGACCAGCGATCACGATCAGCGCCAGTCTGGACCTCTCGCAGTTACCCACCGACGTCAGCGACTGCGGGAGCGAGAAATCGCGTTACACACAGGCAACCGATACGGTCGCTGAGCGCCTACGTGCACGTTCTGCAACTGCCCATGGAGTCGCCGCCGAAGTACTCCTCGCGCAGGTGGCACTCGTCAAGGACAAAGGTCTCGCTAAGGCCGCGGTCAAAGCAATCGAGGCTGGCAGCAACGCCGAGCACGCAACGAATTCGGCAACCGAGCAGTTCATCGGCATGTTTGACAAGCTCGGCGGCCTCATGGCCGAGCGCACCACGGACCTGTTGGATCTGCGCGACCGCGTTATCTGTGAGCTGATGGGTGAACCTGAGCCCGGCGTCCTTACACCGGACGTACCGTCGATCTTGTTCGCTGATGATCTCGCGCCTGCCGATACCGCACTCCTTGATCCGACGCGGATCGTCGCGCTAGTTACCCGGCTGGGCGGGCCGACCAGCCATACCGCCATCATTGCCCGCCAACTCGGTCTGCCGTGCATCGTGGCCGCGCCGTTTGGCGATATCGAACCCGGCACGATGGTCCTCATTAACGGGGGTAACGGTCAAATCGAATTCGATCCTGATCTCGAGGTCGCGCAGGCACTCATCGACGGCGATCTGCAAACTCGGGCAGCTGCCGAGGCGTGGTGCGGCCCGGGCCGCACCG
>JBDTCL010000018.1:0-25219 GCA_039923595.1 Antricoccus sp.
ATGAGAATAGATTTGGACGCGTCATCAACATCTCGTCCATTCATGGCCTGCGCTCGTCTCCGTTCAAAAGTGCTTACGTGACCGCGAAGCACGGTCTTGAAGGCTTATCGAAAACAACCGCGCTGGAAGGTGCGCCCTACGGAGTGACGTCCAACTGCATTAATCCGTCGTATGTGCGCACCGCTCTTGTCGAGGGACAGATCGCCGATCAGGCTAAGGCAAACAATCTCGAGCCTGATGAGGTTGTCGAGAAAATCATGTTGCAGCGCGCCGCCATGAAGCGCCTCCTCGAACCAGAAGAAGTGTCGGAAATGATCGCGTATTTGTGTAGCCCGATCGCCAATTTCATCACCGGCTCCTCGTTCTCTATCGATGGCGGCTGGACCGCGCACTAAATGTCGGCACCGATCCTCCGGCACGACGTCGCCGTCATTGGCGCGGGACACAATGCGCTAGTCAGCGCCGCGCTGCTTGCCCGCGCTGGCCTGAACGTCGGCGTGTACGAGGCGGCCGACACCATCGGTGGCGCCTGCCGCACCGAGTATCCATTCGCCGCAGCACCACGCCTGGCAGCGTCCACCGGTGCGTACTTGCTCGGGCCAGTCCCCCCGGAACTGCTTCAACTGCTCGATATCCGACCAGGTCGCGATATCCACCCAATCCGCCGCGACCCGCACTACTTCATGCCGACTCTCGACAACCGATATCTCCTACTCGGATCAGATCGAGCAGCTTCGCGACGACAATTCGCGGAGTTCTTTAGCGAGCAAGATGCTCGCGCCAGCGAACGCCTCGCCGATGAGATCGGTGCGATCGTCGCTGATGTCGCGCCGGCGTGGCTACAACCGGTCTTATCGGTCGAAGACACCGCTGCACGTTACCTGCGGCCACACCTTCAGCAGGCATTCATTGATCTGGTCCGAGGTAGCGTGGTCGATTATCTCGCCAAGTTTGATTTCGCCAGTGAGAATGTGATGGCTATGTATGCCGTCACGGACGGGATGCCGGGGCTTTCTGGATCACCGTGGGATCCGGGATCTGGACACAATTTTTTAGTTCACAATATGTGCAGGCTGCCCGGCGCGGACGGCACCTGGATGGTTTCGCGCGGTGGCATGGGAGCGGTTAGCGCAGCGATTGCAGCCAAGGCGAGTCAATACGGCGCGCAGATCTTCACCAGCACGCCCGTCGCCACGATCGATCTCTCCGACGGGACGGCAAGCGGCATCACGCTCGGCGGCGGCCAGCAGGTGCAGGCCCCCGTCGTGATTGCCGGTTGCGATGTATTTCGACTGCCTCAACTGTTGGCAGCGCACTGCCCCGCCGCACTAAAAGCAGACATTGCCCGATGGGAGCCACGCTCGGCCGGACAAACGATGAAGATCAATCTTGCGCTGCGGGGATTGCCGACCTTCAGGGCGCTTGCAGAGCCGCGCGGCCAGCACGGCACCACAGTGCATTTGATGCCCGAAGCAGCCCCAGATGGTTCGCTGCTGAGCGCATTACGCAAAGCGTGCGACGACGCGGCCTCCGGTTCATTGGAATCAGTACCGCCGCTCGAGTGGTATTTGCACTCGACTCTCGATCCCACCCTTCAAGACGCGCAGGGCAATCACTCCAGCGCTTTGTTCATTCAAGGTGTCCCCTTTCGACCGATGAATTCGAGCTGGGAGATCGAACGCGCAGGCTATGTCGAGCGGGTGCTCGATCTCGCCGAGCGTTATGCCCCGGACCTGCGTAAGCAGCTCGTCGAAGTCCAAGTGCTGGCGCCCCCTGACATCGAGGACTACTTCGCGATCACGCACGGCAATATCCACCACGTGGATCCGAGCTTCTCGTTTACCGAGCGGATGCCGTACGACACCGGCGTTCCCGGGGTGTTCGCTGCGTCGGCCGGTTGCTTCCCGAGTGGTTCGGTGATCGGAGCCGCCGGTCACAACGCCGCGCGTCAGGTTTTGGCTAGTTTGGCACTAGCCGTAGATTGGTAACGCTGTCCCTTTCACCCAAGTCAAAGGACCTACCTTGGCACAACACTCCGATGATGGCTCTGGCCGGATCGTCGTTAATAGCCTGACCAAACGTTACGGCTCACTGACCGCAGTGCACGATCTGAGCTTCACCGTCGAGCCCGGATCGATCACCGGCTTCTTGGGCCCAAACGGAGCCGGCAAATCTACATCGCTTCGAATGATTCTCGGCCTGAACGAGCCGACCTCAGGATCCTCGACCATCAACGGCGTGCCGTATCACCAACTGGCCAGCCCGATCACAACTGTCGGCGCAGTCCTGGACACCACATTCCATCCGGCTCGAAGCGGTCGTAATCACTTGCGGGTTTACGCGGCCGCCGGCGGAATCGACGACAATCGCGTCGATGCTGTCCTTGAGCAGGTGGGATTGACCAAAGCCGCGCGCCGCAAAGCTGGTGGCTATTCACTTGGTATGCGTCAACGTCTTGGTCTGGCGACCGCGCTTCTGGGCGACCCGCAGGTGCTACTTCTGGACGAACCGGCAAATGGTTTGGACCCAGAGGGCATTCAATGGTTACGCAGATTCTTGCGCCATTTGGCCGGACAGGGTCGCACGATCCTCATTTCCAGTCACCTTCTGCAAGAAATCGAGCAGACCGTCGATAGCGTTGTCATTATCGCCAAAGGTGAGCTGGTGCGTCAAGGGACACTCGCGGAGCTCGAGGGCAGTCTCGAACAGGCGACGATTGTGCGCGGACCAGACCTGAGCGCACTCGAGCGTGAATTGCAGCAAGCAGGCCATCCCATGAGCCAGGAGTCAGATGGCGCGCTACGCATCCTCAATCTGCCGACAGCGCAGATCGGCGAACTCGCCTTCAAATCGCACACAATTTTGCACGAATTACGAGCCGATAAGCGAGATCTCGAATACATGTACTTCCAGCTCACCGAGGGCAAGGGCGATTACTCCGGGGCGAACGAAACCGCAGACCCCGCCTACACCGGTGGTGAACTATGAATCTCATCAAATCCGAGATCCGCAAATTCACCTCCACCGCCGTCTGGCTGTGGCTGCTGATCGGCACGGTAATACTCGCACTCCTGCCGGTCGTACTGACGCTGTCATTTGCTGGTCAGCAGGGTCGTGGCGGCCAACCCGGATTACCTAAAATCACCTCGCCCCAAATTCAAACCTTCGTTCTCACCGGGCCAACCTCAGCAAGCATCTTTGTCGCGATTCTCGGCGTTATCGGTATCACTGCTGAGTATCGCCATCGCACGATTACGCCCACCTTCCTCACGACACCGAGACGGTGGAAGGTGATTGTCGCGAAACTGATCACCTATACCGCCGTCGGCGTTCTCTATGCCGCAGTCGCCGCAATTTTTGTGGTCCTGGTCGCGATGGTTTGGATCAATGCTGCGGGCGGTATTTTCAGCCTGGGTGGCGATAATTGGAAGGTGCTTGTCGGCGCCGCGCTGTCGACGGCCCTCTATGGCATCGTCGGTGTCGGTGTCGGTGCGTTGATCCGTAACCAGATCGCAGCTGTTGTCGGATTGCTTGCCTATTTGTTCGTCATCGAAAACATCTTGCGGTCGATCTCGAGCGTTCAGGGTGTCTACAAGTTTCTGCCGGGTGGGGCAACACAAGCAATGACTACGTACACCACATTGCCCGGAACCGACAACAATCTGCTCTCACCGGTCCAGGGCGGAATCGTACTGGTCCTTTACGGTTTGCTTTTCGCTGGTCTGGCACTGGTATTGTCCACGCGCCGCGAAGTCAGTTGAGCTGCCCTGCAACGCTCGCACGACGATTGCTTGAGTATTAGACAAATCACATTTTTAGATGGCGTAGCCTTGTTCTAAGCGTGGGGTTACGGCCTTGTGACCCACGTCCGTCGACCACCTGCAACCTTGAGAAGGCGATCCGACCACCGTGTCAACTGCACAAGATTCTTCGATATCAGCGCCTTCGAATGGCGATTTCGGGACGAACGACTGGCTTGTCGAGGAGATGTACCAGCGATTTTGTGAATCACCGAGCTCAGTCGATGCCGCATGGCACGATTTCTTCGAGGACTATCACCCGTCGCACACTGATGAGAATGCCGGGGCACGCACAACCACCCCGCAGACCGTCACCGACTCTAAAAATGGGGCCGCCACTGGCCCCGGACCAGTAGCGACGAACGGCACTGCACCAAAATCACCGGTCGCCGGGGCGACTAAACCCAGCACCACCGCGACGCAAAATCAGTCTCGACCCACTTCAACCCCGTCTGCGCCAACCCAGTCTGCTTCCACCGAAGAAGTAGCAAATTCGACGGGCACCACCAAAGCGGTCCCTAATGCCGCGCCCACCGAGGCACCCGCGCAGTCGCACTTGACGCCGATCCGCGGTGCTGCAAACGCCATCGTGAAGAACATGATCACCTCGCTCGAGATGCCCACGGCCACCAGCGTGCGCGCTGTCCCGGCTAAATTGCTCGCCGACAATCGCATCGTGATCAACAACCATTTACGCCGCGCCCGCGGTGGCAAAGTGTCATTCACTCACATCATCGGATATGCGATTATCCGAGCGCTGGCTGATTTCCCCGCAATGAACAATGCCTTTGCCCAGATCGACGGCAAATCCAACCTCGTCACTCCGGAGCACATCAACCTCGGTTTAGCGATCGATCTCGCTAAGCCTGATGGCAGTCGCACACTCGTCGTGGCAGGGGTCAAGAACTGCGAGTCCATGGATTTCGGCCAGTTCCACGCCGCATACGAAGACGTCGTACGCCGGGCGCGCAACAACAAGCTCACCCTCGAGGACTACGCCGGTGTGACGATCAGCTTGACCAACCCGGGCACGGTCGGCACGAACCACTCAGTGCCGCGGCTGACCAAAGGTCAGGGCACAATAGTCGGCGTCGGCGCGATGGACTACCCGGCCGAGTTCCAAGGCATGAGCGAAGAAACACTCATCGACCTTGCTGTAAGCAAGACGATGACCTTGACCTCGACCTACGATCATCGAATCATTCAGGGCGCTTACTCCGGCGACTTCCTGCGACGAATCCACGAATTGCTACTTGGCGATGATTTCTTCGATGGCATCTTCCGCTCGCTGAAAATTCCATACGAGCCGGTGCGGTGGCTTCATGACCGTACCGTCGCCCGCGGTAGTCAAATAGAAAAAGGCGCTCGCATCGTCGAGTTGATCGACGCCTACCGCACCAAGGGTCATCTGATGGCCGATACTGATCCGCTGAACTATATGCAGCGCACCCATCCCGACCTTGAGGTCACATCGCACGGGCTCACGTTATGGGATCTTGATCGAGAGTTCCCAGTCGGCGGTTTTGCTGGCAATCAGGTGATGAAACTTCGCAACATCCTGGGCGTCCTGCGCGACGCCTATTGCCGCACAGTTGGTGTGGAGTACATGCACATTGTCGATCCAGAAGAGCGTTCTTGGATCCAGCAACGTATCGAGGGCGTCAACGAAAAATTCCCCACCAATTGGCAGAAGCACATCCTCAGTCAGCTGAATGCTGCCGAAGCATTTGAGACGTTCCTGCACACCAAATACGTCGGCCAGAAGCGATTCAGCCTCGAAGGTGGCGAGACAGTTATCGCGCTGCTCGATGCGCTGCTGGCACGCGCCGCTGAACACGAGTTGGATGAAGTTGCTATCGGCATGCCGCACCGCGGCCGACTCAACGTACTGGCGAATATCGTCGGCAAATCCTACGAACAAATCTTCCGCGAATTCGAAGGCAACGTCGATCCGAAGTCTTCGCATGGCTCCGGCGACGTGAAGTACCACCTTGGTGCAAGCGGCACCTTCACTCATCCGATCACCGGACAATCTTCGGCCATCTCACTGACGTCAAATCCCTCACACCTGGAGACGGTCGACCCGGTTCTTGAAGGCATTGTGCGGGCCAAACAAGACAAGATCAACAAGGGCGAATCTGGCTTCACCGTGCTGCCGGTGCTGATGCACGGCGATTCAGCGTTCGCCGGTCAAGGTGTCGTCGCGGAAACCTTGAACCTGTCGCAACTGCGGGGCTATCGCACCGGCGGAACCGTGCATGTCATCGTCAATAATCAGGTCGGTTTCACCACATCACCTGCGGCAGCACGTTCGTCGCTCTACTGCACCGATGTCGCCCGCATGGTCAGCGCACCCATCTTCCATGTCAACGGTGACGATCCCGAAGCCTGCGTGCGGGTCGCTCGACTAGCCGTGGAATATCGCCAGGCGTTCAAGAAAGACGTCGTCATCGACATGGTGTGCTACCGACGTCGTGGCCACAACGAGGGCGACGATCCGTCGATGACTCAGCCGCTGATGTACGACATCATTGATGCCAAACGCTCAGTGCGCAAGCTTTACACCGAAGCGCTCATTGGTCGTGGTGATATCACCATCGATGACGCTCAAGAGGCGTTGAAGGATTATCAAAAGAAGCTCGAGCAGGTTTTCGCTGAGACACGTAACTCCAAAGCACCGGAGGGCACACCTCCTCGCACCGCGCAGGAGTCGACGTCGGTCAATACCGCGGTCAGCGCCGAAACCCTGAAGATTATCGGCGATGCTCATATGGGTTATCCCGAAGATTTCCGCGTTCATCCGAAACTTCAGAAGCTCGTAGAGCGACGCAAGCTGATGGCAACCGAAGGTGGCATCGATTGGGGAATGGGTGAGATTTTCGCCTTTGGCTCGCTCTTGCTTGAAGGTGTTCCCGTTCGCCTTGCCGGTCAAGATTCCCGGCGCGGCACCTTCGTCCAACGGCACGCTGTTCTCATCGATCGCAATGATGGTGAGGAATACACGCCGCTGCTGCATTTGGGCCACGGTCAAGCTCGGTTCTGGGCCTTCGACTCATTGCTCTCAGAGTATGCAGCCATGGGTTTCGAATATGGTTACTCAGTCGAAAATACCGAAGCACTCGTGCTGTGGGAGGCGCAGTTTGGCGACTTCGTCAACGGCGCGCAGTCCGTTATCGACGAGTACATCTCAAGTGGCGAAGCGAAGTGGGGTCAACGTTCGGGCATCGTCTTGCTCCTGCCCCATGGCCATGAGGGTCAGGGGCCTGATCACTCAAGCGCGCGAATCGAGCGATTCTTGGTGATGTGCGCCGAAGACAATATGACGATCGCCAATGCGACCACGCCGGCGAATCATTTCCATCTTCTGCGTCGGCATGCACTCGACAATGTGCATCGCCCCATGGTCTTGTTCACCCCTAAGTCCTTGCTGCGCGCGAAGTTTGCGACGAGCTCGGTGGCCGATTTCACCGATAAAGGCTTCCAAGAGGTGATCTGTGATCCTGCTATCGATGCACAGAAGGTGAAGCGGGTTGTCTTGGCAAGCGGCAAGGTTAGTTATGACCTGCTGGCCGCGCGTAATAAGCATAACCGCGAAGACGTCGCGATTGTGCGAGTCGAGCAGCTCTATCCCATTCCGGCGACTCCCATCGCTGAGCAGCTGGCGAAGTTTCCGAACTGCAGCGAGCTGATCTGGGCTCAGGAGGAACCTATGAATATGGGCGCGTGGAGTTTTATGGCGATGAATCTGCCAGCACTACTACCGGCTGGCGCACCACCACTGCAAGGCATTTGCCGACCTGCATCGGCCTCCCCCGCGGTCGGGTCGCATAACAAGCACGATCAGGAGCAGGCCGACGTCGTCGCCCGCGCTCTCGGTTAATCCACAACGAACGAGGCAGAAAATGTACTTCACCGACCGGGGAATCGAGGAACTCGGTACCCGCCGTGAGGACGAGGAGTTAAGCGTCGATTGGCTCTGCGACCGCCTACGTACATTCGTCGATTTGAATCCTGATTTCGAGAACGCAGTGGACCGACTCGCGACTTTCCTCGCCCGTGACGATGACGACGAGGACGATTAGTCCCCGTCCGCCGTCGCCCACAGCTAACGAACGATCCAGTCCGCGTGACCGTCGGTCCAGGCCTTGGCAACTGCTGCGGTAACCGCGGGAACCACTCGTGGATCGAACGAATCTGGAATGATTTTGTCTGGTGCGAGCTCATCGAGGACGACATCTGCGATCGCTACGGCAGCTGCAATCTTCATGTGTTCGGTGATATCTGTTGCACCAGCCTGGAAAGCGCCCTTGAAAATACCCGGGAACGCCAGCACGTTGTTGATCTGATTCGGAAAGTCACTGCGACCGGTAGCGACCACAGTCGCGTATTTGCCGGCGATATCCGGATGGATTTCTGGCGTCGGGTTTGATAGGCAGAAGATAATCGGATCGTGCGACATCGTCGCGATCGCGTCTTCGCGGATCGTGCTACCAGATAATCCGATGAGACAGTCCATCCCTGCAAGAACATCCTCGGTGGAACCGCGCAGATCATTCTTGTTCGTCCACAGCAACAACTGCTGCTTCACGGGCGACAGATCGTGTCGTCCTTTGTGAATCGCACCCTTGGAGTCGCTTAATACGATGTCGCGCACACCCGTGCTGTACAACATCTTTGCGCAGGCGATTCCAGAGGCGCCAGCGCCAGCGATCACGATGCTCAGTTCGCCATCCTTGCGGCCACTGAGCATCCGAGCGTTGCGCAGCGCCGCGGTGACCACAATCGCGGTGCCGTGCTGATCGTCGTGCATAACTGGGATATCGAGTTCTTGCTTGAGCCGGTCCTCGATCTCAAAGCACCGCGGCGCAGAGATGTCCTCGAGGTTAATCCCGCCAAAGGATGGCGCGATCGCCTTGACCGCATGCACGATCTCATCGACATCGGTTGTATTGAGCACAATGGGAAAGGAGTCAATGCCGGCGAACTGTTTGAAAAGGCAGGCCTTTCCCTCCATGACGGGCAATGACGCATCCGGGCCAATGTTGCCCAGCCCAAGCACAGCCGTGCCGTCGCTCACCACCGCGACGATTCCTGGCGCGGTGGTGTATTTGCGCTTCTCACTGGGATAGTCAGCGATGCGGGTACAAACTTGGGCGACGCCTGGGGTGTAAACGATCGACAAGTCGTCGAGGTTTCTGATCGGCGCCTTCAAGTCGATTGAGATCTTACCGTGGTGGTGGGCATCAAAGATCGGTTGCAGCGCACTATCAATGGCGGGTGGCTCTGGTGTCTTCACGGCGCTCCTCAGCGATCACGAGTGAGATTCGCCAATATTCGCATATCGTCAGATAGCGTCCGAAGACGGTAGGTTGATCACATGGATGTACGCGAATTACAGTTCCCCGGAGTCTTCGAATTCACACCGCGAGTATTCCCGGACGATCGTGGTGCATTTCTTGAGTGCTATCGCGCAGAACCACTCGAAGAAGCCCTTGGTTACCGGCTGGGATTGGTCCAGGCAAATCACTCGATCTCCAGCAAAGGAACTGTTCGCGGTATCCACTACGCTCTCGTACCGCCAGGACAGGCCAAGTACGTCTACTGCCCGCAAGGCGCGTTTCTGGACATCGTCATCGACGTCCGGGACGGCTCGCCTACTTTTGGTCAGGTCGACGCCGTGCGCCTAGACGATCGCGACCGACGCGCGATCTACGTCAGCGAAGGTATCGGTCATATGGTGATCGCGCTGGAGGACAACTCCTCACTGATGTACCTCTGCTCCGCTGGATACAACCCGGACAGCGAAAAGGGTCTCACTCCCCTTGATTGCGATCTTGATCTTCCGATACCGCGCGAGCTGCAACTGCTGCTTTCGCCGAAGGATCAGGCTGCGCCGACTCTGGCGCAGGCGAAAGAACAAGGTTTGCTACCCGCTTATGACGAGTGCGAAGCTTGGTATGCGCATCTGCGCAACTCCAATGGGCAGCCGTCGGCATAGCAGCCCCCTTTGCTGCCCTCGACCGCTATCGAACGACGTACGCCGCTATCGCCTCGACAGCTCGATCAACATCGTTCTCATTATTGTAGATATAGAAAGAAAGTCGCAGCGCTCCGGCTCGAATTGCAGCGGTGATTTCCGCGCGCTCGAGCACGGGGCTGATGTCGCCACTAATTGGCACACTCAGTATTGGGCCACCGGGTCGGGGAAGTCCAAGTCGATCCGCACAAGCATTCGCCAGTCCAACTGAATGCTCCTCGATGACTGGTCGGCCGAGCGCAGTAACTAGCTCCAGTGATGGCACTAAACTGGCCCATGAGTGCCACGCCGGCGAGACGTCGAAGCGGCGCGCGTCATCAGCGAGCTCTAGCGTGTCCGCATAGACACTGGACCATGGATTTTGACCGGCAAACCAACCTGCGCTATGCGGAATCAGACTGTCGCGGCACTCCGGGGAAACTGTGAGGAAAGCGCCGCCGCGCTGGCCCATCAGCCATTTATACGCGCTGCAGATCGTGTATGCATAATCCGCTGCGCACACCTCAAACCAGCCCGATGCCTGCGTAAGATCGAGCAAGATACGAGCGCCCACTTCGGTGCACCGCGCTCGCAATGCCGCAAGATCTGCAATCGCGCCGTTCGCGGACTGAACTGCTGAGACGGCGACCAGCGTCGTCGAGTCGTGTACTTCGTCGACCAGCTCCGCAAGCGGTGCAGTTCGTACCTGCACTCCCCTGCTCTGCTGAGCAAGAAATGGATAGCTAACTGAGGTGAAATCACTGAGCGCGACAAGAACCTCAGCCGTATCGTCGAGATTCGCGGCAATGAGACCGGCTAGGGCGCTCGCTTGACTACCAATCGCGACCGATCCGGCATCTGTATTGACAAGGTTGGCATAAAGTTCGCGAGCCCGTTGGATCGGCTCATCAAAATCGCTACCCTGCGCAACACCGCTCTGCCAACGACGCATCGTTTCCTCGAGAACGCGAACTGTGGCTAGCGACGGTAAACCCATAGTCGCCGTGTTGAGATAGCAGACCGCAGAGCTAAATTCTTCAGCTATGTCTGTGATGGTGCGCGGATGAGAGGCAAAAGAAGGCATCACTGCAGGGTAGTCGTATGCTCCAGAAACACCATGATCCGTGGTGACGAGCACAGGAGTGCATATGAGCGCATCAGGAGACCCGCATCCCACCGGACCTGGACAGTTGCAGGAGGTCAGTGAGCGGGTCTACGCCTACGTGCAACCGGACGGCACCTGGTGGATCAACAACATGGGCATGCTGGCCGGTCGCTCGCGAACTATCGCCATCGATAGCAGTTCGACTGTTCAGCGCACCGAAGAATTCCGCACAGCGATAGCCACGACCACCAGTGCGCCACTAAGCACTCTGATCAATACCCACCACCACGGTGACCACACCAACGGCAATTTCTTATTTCCCGAAGCGACCATCGTCGCGCATGAAGAATGTCGCCGCCTCATCGTGCAAGATGGCAGTGATGGCATCAAGAATCTACAAAAGTCTGGCATCTGGGCAAATCCAGATGGCGGACCAGACTGGGGCGATATTCAAGCGGCACCACCATTCTTGACCTACCTCAATGGCGTCAACCTATACGTCGATGAGTTGCTCTGCGAGGTGCGTTATATCGGCACGCCTGCACACACCACCAACGACTCGATCATCTGGATCCCCGACCGGCAGGTGCTTTTCAGTGGTGACCTGCTATTCAACGGCGGCACGCCATTTCTACTGATGGGCTCAGTGAGTGGCGCCATCGAGGCAGTCAGTTCCTTACGCCGGTACCCGGTACGGACGATTGTGCCGGGCCACGGACCGGTCTGCGGACCTGAAGTCATCGACCAGGTACTTGCCTATCTCACCTTCGTCATGAATTTAGCGACACACGGTCATGCCGATGGCATTGCGCCACTGGAATTAGCGCGCGATACCGATCTTGGCGAATTCGCGGCTCTAAGTGATCCCGAACGGATCGTTGGAAACTTGCACCGGGCCTATCTCGAACTGGGCGGTGCCGCGCGTGGGGCACCAATTGACGGCGCGGCTGCGCTGAGCGACATGATCACTTACAACGGCGGTAAACCGCTCACGTGCCTCGCCTAGCAGATTCGTCCAGGTCGTGGCCAGTACCGCACGACGACAATCGCTATTGCCTGCGCCCAGCCGTACTTCTCGCTTGCATCACTCGCGATCGCGTTGTCACCGACAAGCCATAATCCCTGCGAACTGACAGCCTGAACACGTTTGACCACTAGTAAGTCTGGGCGACAATCGAAATGCGCTAGCACGACCTCGCCGACACCGATCTCGTTCGCGGACCGCACGCGTCTGGCAATTACGAAATCGCGACTGCTCAGAGTCGGTTCCATGGATGGGCCGTGTATCTCCGCCCGAATCCATCTATAGCCAGGAAGTTGCATTAAATAGGCCCTTGTCAAGGCGTCGCCGCCGCAGAGTAACGTTATTAGTCAACACAGTCTTACCAGGAGGTAATTGTGCATTTTTCATTCCGACCAAAGTTGATCGCCTCGGCTCACTGCGATTTGCCGTGCGGTGTGTACAACCCCGTACAGGCCCGCGTCGAGGCGGAGTCAGTCTTGGGAATTCAAAAGAAGGCCGCTGACAACAACGATCCAGACTTCCGTACTCGGGCGATCTTGATCAAGGAACAGCGCGCCGAATTATGCAAGCAACACCTTTGGGTGCTGTGGACTGACTACTTCAAGCCCGAGCATCTAGAGAAGCACCCAGAGATTCATGACCTCTTCTGGCGCGCCACAAAGGCCGCTGGCACTGGCGGCGTCAAGGGCTCGATGGATCCGGCAACCGGTCAGAAGCTGCTCGACCTGATCGACGAGATTGCCGCGATCTTCGCCGAGACCAAGAAGTAATATGGCCCCAGATCGTTCGAAGGCGTCGCCCCCCACCGGGGACGGCGCCTTCGTTGTTATCCGCCACGGCGCGACTGACTGGTCTGACTCTGGCCAGCACACCGGCACCACCGATGTCGCGCTCACCTCAGCGGGTCGCGAACAAGGAAAGCAGGTCGCGGCTCTGCTCAAAGCCTTCACCCCCGATGAGGTCTGGAGTAGTCCTCGCACTCGCACGCAGGACACCGCGAGGCTGGCAGGTTTCGACGATCCAATCCTGGATAACGAGCTGGTCGAGTGGGACTACGGCGTTTATGAGGGCCTTACTCGCGACCAGATTCGTGAGCAAGACCCGGAGTGGACCGTCTGGAGCAGTGAAACACCGGGCGGCGAAACACCAGCGCAGGTGTACGCACGAGCGACTAGAGCCGTGCAGCGAGCAAGTGAGCAGGTTGCAGTAGGCCGCACCGTCTTGGCCTTTAGCCACGGGCACTTCAGCAGAGTGCTGATGACAGCGTGGTGTGCCCTGCCTGTCCAATACGGTGAACGTTTCACACTTGATCCGGCGGGCTTCTGTGTGCTTGGTGTGGATCGCGGTACCCGCGTGGTTAAAAAATGGAATCTAAGCACCGCGGACTAGACTCAAGTGGTCCTGAAAAGATCGGCCCCGGTGACGAGGCCGCACTACTGACTGAAATGTGAATCACGACCGCTGTGAAGATCGACAAAGACGGATTACCCTTCATCGCCGCCGCGACGCTACCCTCGGCGCTTGCATTGCTTGGCGGGAGATTCCGCCTGGCACTGTCGCTGAGCGTTCTCGCCGGTGCAGTGACTGCATTTTTCCGCGATCCTGAGCGCTACCCTGACCTGCCCACCGCGATCGACACCGATATCGTGCTGGCGCCGGCGGACGGCAAAGTAATGCACGCAGGCCCCGCCCAACCGGGCCTGGCACCGCCAGGTCAGTGGCAGCAGGTCAGCATCTTTTTATCCTTAGCCGATGTGCACATCAATCGAGCGCCTTATGGCGGCGAGGTAACTGAGCTGACCTATCACCCAGGAAAATATCTTGCCGCATTCACCAAAGAAAGCGCGCTCGAGAACGAACGGACCGACATCACCGTCCGATACCGAGTAGATGGCAGAGAACGAGTAGTGCATTTTAGGCAAATCGTCGGGCTGCTCGCCCGCAGAATCGTGACCCGAATCGAGGTTGGCGACACGATCAATACCGGCCAGCGCATCGGATTGATGAAGTTCGGATCCCGGATGGATGTATTTCTGCCTACCGATGCGCCGCTGTTAGTCGCCAAGGGGGATCGAGTGGTCGCTGGTGAGAGTGTGCTTGCGCGATGGCCGCGCCGCAGCGCTGATGACCTGCTCGGTGTCGCCGAGGTCCCGCTCTAGTGCGTCCTAACTCCGGATCCGGACCGATCCGCGCGGCAATCCGACGCCGCCGCGGTGGCTTCCGGCTTATCTCCCAGACCGGTGCGCGGGTGGTCGTTCCACAACGACTAGATGCCAAGACCCGCGCTCGGGCATCGATTCCAAGCGCCCTCACGCTGCTTAATATGCTCTGCGGTTTCACGTCGATTTTGATGTCTGTTCAGCACCGATTCGACGTCGCTGCCGTTCTTATTGCGGTCGCCATCGGCCTGGATATAGGCGATGGCGCCGTCGCCCGAGCAGTTGGTGCCATCACCCCATTCGGGCTACAGCTTGACTCACTGGCCGATCTCATCTCGTTTGGAATCGCACCAGCCATTCTGATTTACTTCTGGGGCGTTGAGCCGATTGGCAACATTGGTTGGGCAGTCTCGGGGCTGTGGTTAATTTGCGCCGCAATCCGGTTAGCGCGCTTCAATGTCACTATCGATCCGCTCGCAGACAAGCGGTATTTCATTGGTCTGCCCTCGCCCGGAGCTGCCGGCGTAGTCATCGCCTCGGTCTTTGTCTTCAATCCACCCTTTGAAGATTCGCGCCAGATAATTCCGTTCGTCGTCTGCTTGATCCCTGCATTGTTAATGGTGACCTCGTACCGTTTTATGTCTTTCCGGACACTCGTGTCGCCGAAAAAGAATGGCATCTGGGTGTCGATCGTGTTTGTGGTCGTTCTCGTCACCGGTCTGATCGTGATCCCGCGAATTAGCGTGATGTTTATCGCCTACAGCTACGTCCTGATCGCCCCGCTCGGCGCGATCACCGCTCCGATTAGGCGCCGGATACTCGGCCCGGATTCCGTGGCGCCGCCGCGACACCGGCTGCCGAGCGTCCTCGTTCCGATCGATGAGAATGAGGATGAGGATGACGCTGATGAGGAATGATCCACGAATTCGCGCCGCAACGACCGATGATGTGCACGTCATCATCGAGTTGGTCCGTGAACTGGCGATCTATGAGCACGCCGAGCATGAAGCGCTGATGACCGCCGAGCAATTGCAGAGGGCGTTGTTCGGGGCCCAGCCCTCGGTATACGGGCTGGTTGCCAGCGCAGTTCCCGGTGGCGACGTGGTCGGATTTGCTCTGTATTTCCTCAATTTCTCGACCTGGCGCGGAGTCAACGGTATCTATTTAGAGGACCTTTTCGTACTTAATTCCCAGCGAGGTACCGGCCTTGGCAAGGCACTGCTGCAAACGCTGGGCGAGATCGCCACGGAACGCGGCTATGCCCGCGTGGAATGGTCGGTCCTGAAGTGGAACAAGCCCTCGATCGAATTCTACGAATCGATCGGCGCGGTAGCCATGGCCGAATGGGACACGATGCGGTTGACCGACGAGGCACTAACTAGTTTTGCCCGAGCATCTGCTAATCAAAGTGGCGATCGAGCAATAAGCTAACTGGCTTGCACAGCAAGAGGTACATCAACAGTATTGCAACTGCGAGAATCGGCACTCCATAGGTCGGATTATTGCCCTGGGCGATGAGCGCAAAGCCGACAGGTAACAACAGAATCTGAACGGTAATCAGTGGCGATCTCGACCAAATCTGCAATACTCGCAGCGACAAGGCAAGCCGACAAATTACGGCGCCAGTGATGATGGCAAAAGCCGCTCCAGCAAGCGAGGCGCCCAAACTTTGCGGATGGTCGATCAGACTGCGCAGCGCCCATACACCGCCAGCCACAACCGCAGCAGCACCCTCGAAAAGCAGCAGCAGCCAAGCCATGGTGAGTTGGATGGGGTGCGCCGGTATCGATTCAGGTGTGACCGGTTCGGTCGTTTCAGCTCCCACTCCTCCAGAGTACCGACGGTAAGCTAATCAATCATGCGCGCTCTGCTTGTCGGCAACCCTTTGGCCACCGCCACCTCTCCGAGAGTGCACGAGGTAATCGCCAAAGCCCTCGCTGCCGAACTGCACCTGGACCTCGCGCAGACCGAGTATCGCGGTCATGCGATCGAACTTGGCGCGAAAGCCACAGCGCAGCAGTACGACTACGTAATCGTCGTTGGTGGAGACGGCACCGTCAATGAGGTGGTTAACGGCATGCTCGGCGCTCATCCTGCGCCGCGGATTCCCACTATCGGGGTCATTCCGGGTGGATCGGCCAACGTATTTGCTCGATCACTAGGCCTTTCCAACGATCCTGTCGAAGCCACCGGTCAGCTGCTTGAAGCGTTGCATGCGCACCGATCCAGATCGATTAGCCTCGGCCGTGTCGATGGCCGGTGGTTCGTTTTTACGGCGGGTTTCGGCTTCGACGCCGAGGTGGTCCATCACGTTGAATTAAGACGCGCAACTGGCAGCAAAGCTACTCCGCATCTTTATGCCCGCACAGCCGTGGCCGACTTCTATCGTTCGGCATTGCGCCGTCAGCCGCCAATCACCCTGCAGGTCCCGGGAACCGAACCGATTGAGGGCCTCTTCTTGTGCGTGGTCTCCAATTCCACGCCGTGGACATATTTCAAAGCTCGTCCCGTCGAAGTCTCGCCGCGTGCCTCGTTCGACGCCGGACTCGAAATCTTCGCGATGCGCAAAGCCCGAACGATCGCAGCATTACGAACGATGTGGCAAATCACGCATGCACACGACAAACCAGGCGGTGCTCGGGCTGCTACCTTTCACGACCTGGCAGACTTCACGCTGCAAAGCACGCAACCGATCGAGCTACAAGTTGATGGCGATTTCGCCGGTCTGCACACCTCAGTGCACTTTCGCTCGGTCCCCAACGCCATCTCAGCGCTCGTTTAGCGGCACTGCTTTCTATAGAATCGAGTGATCCGTCTCACGAGATGGACCGCAGTTCCGGGTTTTCACTTGGCCGATAGCCAATGACCGTGACACGATGGGGCGAACGGATGGGGTGCGCGTGTACGGCTACTGCTGGTGTGGTAAAGACCAAGGCTTATCATGACCCATATTGTCAAGGGCCCGGCTCTTGGTGTTTCTCACAGCTGTGGTAGTAGAAAATATCCCAAAGGCACTAGCCGCAACGCGCACATCCAGTAACAATGAATCAAGTACCGAACGAGCCTTGCCTGATTGAGACATGCATCGAGAATTTGCGTGCACTCATAGCGCACAACTGAGGAGAGCAACATGGATTGGCGTCACCGGGCGGTTTGTCGCGATGAGGATCCCGAGCTGTTTTTCCCGATCGGAAACAGCGGACCTGCGCTTTTGCAAATCGAGGACGCGAAATCTGTTTGCGCCCGCTGCCCAGTAACCGAGGAATGCCTCTCGTGGGCCCTCGAAAGCGGCCAGGACTCCGGCGTTTGGGGTGGTATGAGCGAGGATGAACGTCGCTCGCTCAAACGGCGTCGTGCACGCACAGCGCGAACGGCTTAGCTAACGGGCCGTTGAACGTCTGAGCGGAACTTCCAAGACAGCTTTGGTGCCTGGGTGCTCTTTGCGCGAGCGCACCGAAATTGAGCCACGCAGTTCGCTGTCGACGAGCGTGCGCACGATCTGCAAACCGAGTCGATCAGAGGCTTCGAGGGAGAATCCAGCTGGCAAACCTTTGCCATCGTCGGCGATAATTACCGTCATCGACTGTCCATGACGTTCGCAGGAGATAGTGACCGCACCGCGGTCGCCATCGTCGAATGCGTGCTTGACCGCATTTTGTAGCAGTTCGGTAAGCACCATCACCAGCGGCGTGGCCACATCCGCAGGCAGCACGCCCAACGAATTGGTACGCATCACTCGGACCTGAGTGTCAGTGGATGCGACATCCTTCACCATCGGAATCAAGCGATCAACGATACCGTCGAAATCGACCGTCTCGTCCAGAGACATCGACAATGTTTCATGCACCAGCGCGATCGATGTGACACGGCGAATAGATTCATCGAGAGCCGATTTCACGGCTGGCTCAGCAACCCGGCGAGACTGTAACCGCAACAGCGCAGCAACCGTCTGCAAATTGTTCTTCACCCGGTGATGAATTTCACGAATAGTGGCGTCTTTACTAATTAACTGGCGATCTCGCACGCGGACATCGGTGACGTCGCGAAGCAATACCAGGGCGCCATTGGCGTGCCGAGCTGGGCGCAACGGAAGTGCGCGAAACTGCACGACCGCAGATTTTGCCTCAACCTCCGTGCGCAGCGGATAACGTCCTTCTAATGCCTCGCGCAGCCGCCCAACCAACTCTCCAGCAGCGAGCGAATCGCTGATCAAGGACCGGGACAGCGGAATTAGCTCCTGCCCTACCAGATCGCCACTGGCGCCCATCCGACGATAGGCGGACATCGCATTCGGACTGGCATATTCAATCCGTCCCCCGGCGTTCAACAACACCAAACCATCACCAGCGCGCGGACCCCCGGTAATGTCTTCACGCGATTGTGGCGTCGGGAATAGTCCGTCACTGACCATATCGAGCAAGGCTGTTGCGCCATTGAAGTACGCGGCCTCGAGCTGACTGGTCGCTTCGGTGGCTCGCGGCATTCGCTTCTTGGTAATCACTGCAATGATCGGCCCGCCGGGAAGCACGCGCACCGGGCAAAAAGATGACCCCTTTTTGAGGGCTTGACCGCCGCCGAAAACCTGACCCAATCGTCCCCGGTCGAGCCGTTCGGCGACGGTACCAACCAGATCCTCCGGGTACCCTGTGGGCGCAGTGGTCGCTCGTACCTGCGCGAGGCAGATCATCTGGTGATCGTGAGTTTCAGCCCACAACACGAGATCGGCGAACGAAAGGTCGGCCAACAACTGCCAGTCGGCGACAAGGCGACGAAGGTGGGCTACTGCATCGGGATCAAGCAAGGTGTACTGCGCAGCGAGGTCACGCAAACCGCTCATGAGCTCAGGGGACGAGGTTGGTTAAGCAATTTCGGCAATGAGGTCGCCTTCTTGGACGACGTCGCCTTCTGCGACAGCAATGGTGACGATGGTTCCGTTGCCTTCGGCTATTACTGGTATCTCCATCTTCATCGATTCCAGAATCACCAACTCGGTGCCTTCCTCGACGGTGTCGCCTTCCTTGGCGACTACCTTCCAGACGTTGGCCACCATCTCGGCTCGGATCTCCTCAGCCATGCTCCACGCCTCCGTTGAAAAAATAGTTCGTTGATAACCAACACTATCGCGCGGCCGGAGCACGCAGCCGATCAATCAAACCCGTGTCGTGATCGGCGGTGATGAATGCCTGGTCATTAAGTATCTCCCCTGCCAGCGGCAGGTTCACTTTGGGACCCACGATAGTGAATGCGGCGGCGGCAGCGGCCAGTTTGCCGATCGCGCCGTCTCGGTCGGGAGCCCAAGCACATAGTTTGGCCATCAGCGGGTCGTAGTGCGGCGTGACGACATCGCCCTGGCGATACCCCGCATCGACGCGGATACCGTCACCCTGCGGCTGATCCCACTGGGTGATGGTGCCGGGACCGGGCAGAAATCGCTGCGGATCTTCTGCGTATACCCGAAACTCGATCGCATGTCCCCGGGGTGCCGGCGGCGCTTCAATAGGAAAGCTAGGCGCCTGACCGGCGGCAATCCGTAGTTGCTCGGCGACGATGTCGATCCCCGTGACCAGCTCTGTGACCGGGTGTTCGACCTGAAGCCGAGTATTCATCTCGAGAAAGTGCAGCGCTCTGGACTCCAAGTCGAACAGGAACTCCACGGTGCCGGCACCGCGATAATTGACCGTCGACGCAGCCGATCGTCCGGCCTCGAGCAGGATCGCGCGTTCGGGCTCGGTGAGGCAGGTCGCCGATGATTCCTCGACGACTTTTTGATGACGCCGCTGCACCGAGCAATCCCGCTCACCGAGCACCGCCACCTGACCATCGCCGAGACCGAGTACCTGCACCTCGATATGCCTGGCTCTGCTGATGTACTTCTCCAGGAAGATAGCGGGCGAGCCAAAGAATCGCTCGGCGCGGCTCTGCGCGGTTTGCAGGGCAGCAGCGAGACCGTCTGGGCCGTGCACGATCGACATGCCGATCCCACCACCACCGGCTGCGGCCTTAACCATGACCGGGTAGCCAATCTGCTGGGCTAGTTGCTGAGCATGCTGCACATCATTGACCGGTTCCCGGCTGCCCGGAGCAACCGGCACACCCGCATCCTGCATCAGATTTCGAGCGGTAATTTTGTCTGCCATCGCGAGCATCGACTCAGGCGTGGGACCGACCCAGGCTAATCCGGCCGCTTCTACCGCTCGAGCGAAGGTGGCATTCTCCGATAAGAATCCGTAGCCAGGATGCACTGCTTCGGCGTTGGCGACTCGCGCAGCTTCGATGATTCGGTCGGCGGCCAGATAGGACTCCGCCGCTGGGGCAGGGCCGAGAAGAATAGCTTCGTCTGCAAGCTGGACATGCAAAGCCTGCTCGTCTGCTTCGGAATAGACCGCGATGCTTCTTATCCCGAGTTCATGGCAGGTGCGGATGATTCGGCAGGCGATCTCGCCTCGGTTGGCTACCAGTACTGCATCAAACATGGAGTTCCCTCGCATCCGGATCTTGGCGTTGGACCTCGTCATGAGAGACTACTTGTTCGGTACCACGCAGGTGGTGCCAGTCATGAATCAGATCGGAGCAGCCATGAGCAAGCGCGGACGCAAGCGTCGCAGCCGTAAGAAGAACGCCGCCAACCACGGCAACCGCCCCAACGCCTAACTCGCGATTCGCCGACTCGGCATCGCATGCGGCACCAGGCCCGCTTCTGCAGCAATCAGTTCGAAGCTGCGCAGGCGGGCTTCTTGCTGCCCAAGCGGGCACACGAGCACTAATTCGTCAGCCTGACAATCATCGATGAGTTCGTCGAGCCGCTCTTGCACTTGTTGCGGGCTACCAGCGACCACGCGCTGAAGTTGATCGGTACGCCGAGATTTGAACTCGTCGGTGCGCGCGAACTCCATCGCCTCTGCAAGGCTGGCCCGCGGGCCACGTTCACCACGCCGCAAGCGGTCACCGAATAGCGTCCATGTCGCGATGGCGGCATCGACAATTTCCGGATCGTTTGAGACGAAGGCGATAGTGGACACGATCGAGTACGGCTCGCTTTGAAACTCAGAAGCAGTAAACCGGGCGCGATAGTCTCGTAACACGGGTCCGGCCAAATCGGGGCTCATGTGGTGAGCAAAGACAGCAGTGAGGCCATTGACGGCGGCAAAGCGCGGACCGTATTCACTCGAACCGAGCATGAACACTTCAGGTGACGGCGCTTGTGGGGCCGCGATCACGTCGCGGTATGGATGGTCAGCGGGAAATGAATCGGTGAGGAAGGCCAACAGTTCACCAGCCTGCTGAGCAAACTCGTCGGCGTTTTTGCCGTGCCGCAGTGCGTACGCAGTCAACGGGTCCGTTCCGGGTGCCCGGCCGAGACCCAGATCTATCCGGCCTGGATGAATCGTTTGCAGGGTGCGGAAAACTTCAGCGACCTTCAGCGGCGCATGGTTGGGCAGCATGACCCCCGCAGCGCCGATGCGAATCGTCTTGGTGGCGGCCGCCAGATGCGCCATCATCACCTCTGTCGAGGTGAATCCGAGGCCAAGATGATTGTGGTGCTCTGGTACCCAATACCGCTTGTAACCTAGGGCTTCTGCGCGTTGCGCGACCTCAACGGTTTGGGCGATCGCTTGTGCCGCGGTGTCCGAGCCGCTGATCGCGACAAAATCAAGAATCGATATTGGAAACACCATGTATCAGTTGATCTGCTCGTCGCTGAACCGAGTTACTTGAATGCGGGTGGCGCGAGTGTGCACATAACTCGAACCGTCGGTGGCGAATGTCTCGGTATTCTGCACACGCACCGCGTCGCGAATCTTGCCCTGAACTTTCGCTCTCAGACTTTCCGGTGCTCGCTCGCCGCCGCAGCAGCGGCCAACAAGATCTTTTACCGTGCGTTCCAAGCCGTATTTCTGCAGACAGCCCGGACACTGCTCCAGATGAGCTTGAAGCTGAGCGCGTCTGGACTCGTCGCACTCAGAATCCAAATATAGATAGACCTCAGCGAGAAATGCCGTGCAATCGAGATGATCAGATGGAGTGGATTTTTCAGTCATTACTTCACCACTTCTTGGCTCGATACGGCAGGCAAAATGCCACGATCCCTGGCGTAATCGGATAACAGGCCTTGCAGCATCTTGCGCCCACGATGCAGCCGGGACATCACAGTGCCGATCGGCGTTTGCATCATTTCGGCGATCTCCTTGTACGGAAATCCCTCGACATCGGCCAGATAGACCGCCATCCGAAAATCATCGGGAAGCTCCTGTAGCGCATCTTTCACATCTGAATCCGGCAGCTTGTCCAGTGCTTCCATCTCTGCCGACCGCAAGCCGGTCGACGAATGCTGCTCGGCGGCATATAACTGCCAATCCTCGATCCCCTCAGATGAGGACTCTTGGGGGCGGCGCTGGGCCTTGCGATAGTTGTTGATGAAGTTATTGGTCAGAATCCGGTATAGCCACGCCCGAAGGTTGGTCCCTTCGCGGAACTGGTGAAACTTGGCGAAAGCTGACGCGTATGTCTCTTGGACCAAGTCTTCGGCATCTGACGGGTTGCGGGTCATCCGCAGCGCGGCGCCGTAAAGCTGGTCGATGAAGGGCATCGCTTCGGCTTCGAAACGCTCGGCGCGCTCGGTCTGCGTCAGTTCGGTCATACTTCCTGACGATACGCGAGGACGCTCTATTGCAAGGGTGGGCATGCTGTTCTGAACGTCACGAAGGGTCGGTTTCATTCCTCGTCACCGGTGCTGCCGTGGACGATTAAAACAGCACCCCGTCATCTGGGTCAGAGCGGTCAAGCAGCGCCGGTGAGTTATTGGCGACTTTGCCGACCGCTGCGCCGACCGGACGCAACTCCAGCGAGTCCGCTAGTTCGAGGTCGGGACTAAGCAGGATCTTTTCGATTTCCTCGGGCTGCTCGGCGGTGGTATCTAGCCAACTCTCGTAGTCTGCTGCACGCAGCAAGAATGGCATCCGAGTGTGGACATCGGCCAGTTGACCTTGAGCATCGGTCGTGATGATGGTGAATGAACGGAATCGTTGATCACCGTGCTGCCAGATCTCCCACAAACCGGCGAAGCTGACCGCCAGACCATCCGTACGGGTCATATAGAACGCTTGTTTAGCCGCGCTGTGTTCGCTTTTGCGCCATTCGTACCAGCCGTCGGCAGGCACAATGCAGCGGCGCTTGCGATAAGCGGTCCGAAATGCCGGTGCGGTGGCGAGCGTCTCGACCCGGGCGTTGAAGGTGCGGGCACCGAATTTCGGGTCTTTTGCCCAGCTCGGGATCAGTCCCCACCGCATCGGCACGATTTCACGGCTCACCGCGGGCGCGCTATCGAGACGTTGAGGCGTGGCACGTTCGGCTCGTATGACCGGCACGGTTTTGGTCGGGGCAACGTTGTAATCGGGCTCGGGACGATCGGCACCCAGGTGATCGACCGCCTCAAACTGATCGGCGATTCGGGCCGGATTGCGCGTTGCGGTATATCTGCCACACATACCAACAGACTAATCAGCGCGCCGACATCAGCGTGAGATAATTTTGCTATGGATCAACAGTCGCCAAGTTTGTGGCGCGCCCCGCGATCGGTGAGCACCCTGACTGCTCAGGTGCAGATCCCCGGGTCGAAATCAGTAATGGCCCGCGAACTTATTCTGTCGGCGCTTGCCGATGGACCTAGCCGACTTGCCCGTCCCCTGCGTTCACGTGACTCCTTGTTGATGCGGTTTGCGATCGAGGCACTCGGGGCCACGGTTGTCGAGGACGATTCCGGCTGGATCATCACCCCTGGCACCACCAGCGGTGACGTCGCTATTGATTGCGGACTCTCCGGCACGCTGATGCGCTTCGCTCCCGGTCTCGCCGCCTTGCGCGAAGGCCGGTCGAGCTTCGATGGCGACCCAGTTGCCCGAACGCGGCCAATGCAGGTGCTCTTGAATGGACTCCGCCAAGCGGGCGTCCAGATCGAGGACGCAGACCGCGGATTCCTTCCCTTCGATGTCATCGGGGCCGGTTCAGTCACTGGTGGCGTGGTTGATATCGACGCTTCGGCGTCGTCACAATTTGTCACCGGGCTATTGCTTTCGGCAGCCCGGTTCGAACGTGGGCTGACGTTGCGGCACTTCGGCGAAAAATTACCGAGCCTGCCGCATGTGGGTATGACCGTTGAAGCGCTGCGCCGCCGGGGCGTCCAGGTGGACACATCCGTGCCGTTCCAGTGGTCGGTCCAATCTGGAACCGTGAGCGGACTGAGTCTGACGGTCGAACCGGATCTGTCCAATGCCGCGCCGTTCCTTGCCGCGGCGCTTGTTACCGGCGGCGCGGTGACGATTGCCGACTGGCCGCTGAATACGACCCAACCGGGTGATGCGCTGCGGTATATTCTGCCGCAGCTCGGTGCGACGGTGACACTCGACGAACATGGATTGACTGCGCACGGCGGCACGATCCGGGGGGTGGACCTTGATTTGTCAGCGGTGGGCGAACTGACGCCGGTGATCGCCGCGATCTGCATGTTTGCAGACAGCCCAAGCACGTTGCGTGGAGTGGGCCATATCCGTGGTCACGAAACCGACCGTCTGCGTGCGCTCGCGACGCAGCTAAGCGCGATCGGTGGATCGGTGCGCGACACCGAGGACGGTCTGCAGATCGATCCGGGGCCGCTGCACGCGGGACGATTTGCCACCTATGGCGATCACCGGCTCGCGCACGCAGCGGCCGTAATCGGGCTGGAGGTTGACGGTATCGAAATCGAAAATATCGAGACAACCGCCAAGACGATGCCAGATTTTGCTGCGCGGTGGACTGCAATGTCGACCGGTTCAACAAGCGGTGCACCTGCAGTGACGGAGCTGGCAAGCTGAACGCGCGCAAGCTCTCGGATTACGACGAGGGCGATGCCCGAATCCGGCCCTCACGCCGAGGTTCGCGCCCGCGAACCAAAACCAGGCCAACCCACGCTGCGGCGATCGACGCATTCGTGATCGCTGTTGATCGTGGCCGATATACCTGCATTGTGGATCTCGACCACAGCGCTGAGCGCACCATCACCGCCATGCGTGCCCGGGAGCTTGGGCGCAAGTCGGTCGTGGTTGGCGACTCGGTGGCGATTGTTGGTGATGCCACCGG
>JBDTCL010000019.1:0-3285 GCA_039923595.1 Antricoccus sp.
ATTGGTCGACCGGCATTGGCGGCGACCGCGACCATCGCCGCGCGCAGCCCATGGGCGTGAATGACGTCTGTATTCGCGGTGATCAGACGCAATTTCCGAGCAGCAGCGAGATCTTCAGCCGGCCGCGGACCGGCTAGGATCTGCAGGGGCGCAAACCGAGCACCAGCACCGGTGAAAGAGAAAAGGTCCTCAGTGGCCTGCGGACCAGCCACCTGTACCCGGGCACCAGCGCGCGCGAGGTAAGGCACTACGCCGCTCACATGCGTGCCGACGCCACCTGTCGAGGTCGCCAAAACGAGCGTAATCGTCCGGCCAGCTATATCAGATCCCATTGACGTGCTCCTTTCGCTTTTCGGTCGGACCTCTGCTGACCCACCGGCGCAGCGGTGAGTGCGGCATTGCGATCAAGACCGCACCCACGACGCCAGCCGCGACCAATCCTCGCAGACATCCAACGAGCAGACCGTGAAGTAGTCCGCTGTCGTTACTGAGCGCGATGCTCGCGGGTAACGGTATTTCTCCGATGCCCCAACCAACAGCGGCACTGAGCAATGCCACGCCGAGCGCTGTGGCGACCAGGGCACCGGACGACGTGCCAGAGCGCACGCCAATGATCATTAACAGCGCGACGCCGAGCACCGTGACCCCAATCGCGTTCGAGATGCTCAGCGCCGCAACGCGCAGATCATCAGCGAACAGCGTTGCCAAGCCAAAGGAAAATATGATCACCACAGCCCAACCAAGCGTCGCGACTAAGGCATTGCCTTTGGCATCACCTAATGCAAAAAGCGCCCGCGAGCCGATGGCAAAGATGCTGTAACCGACAAGACCAGCGCTGAACCCGGCGATGCCTTGGCCAAGACTTTGCACGCTCGGTTCGCCCGGACTGGCATGCACGTAGACATAGGCAATCTCGCGGGACGCAGCGATCAACGCAGCTGCCGCGATCGCACTCAAGGTGATAATCGTGCTTACCGATGAGCGGTACCGCTGCGCGAACTGCGCCATATCGCCCGCTTCGGCGTCCTCGGCCAGCCGCGGATATACCGAGGTGGCGATGGGAACGGCGATAATTGCCCAGGGCAGCAGATAGATTGTTTGGGCATATACAAAGACATTGATGCTCGCGACCGGCACTCCAGGCCGATTGGTCAAGATCAGTGCGACCAGTACTGCAGCCTGCTGCGCGAGTAACCCCACCACTCCTGATAACGCCATAGCACGGGCACGTTTGGCGACCCCGCTCGGAAATCTGAACGTCGGACGCAGTCGTAACCGCAACCGTAGTGTGGGTAGCACAAGGCTAATAGACAAGGCGACCACACCGAGAGTGGTGCCGACAGAAAGGATCAATTGCTGTGCTGGTGATGCTGATTGCAGGCTCGCGCCGCGACCAGCAGAGATAGCAAACACGACGTAGGCCGCGACGACAACCAAGCTCGAGCACAGTGGCGCGAACGCCGGTCCACCAAACTTCCGATGAGCCTGCAAGATTCCGGTCATGACGACACCGATCCCGTACAGCACAATTTGGGGGGCGAAAATCCGCAACATCCTGGCACCAGCGTCGATCGCGCCGACGCATTTACTATCGAGCAGGATCTCGGTGATTGGCCGCGCGAGCAATGCGATCACGATTGCCATCGGAGTCAACACCGCGACGGCCCACGTCAGCAACGCGGAGGCAGTGCGGGCGGTATGCTCTCGATCACCACGGCTAATTGCGCCAGATAAGAGCGGCACCACCACGCTGGCTAACGCACCGCCAGCGACGATTTCGAAGACGATATTCGGGATCGTATTGACCGTCTGATAGGTCTGTCCTAGACATGTTTGCCCGACGGTGCGAGCGAATACGACATTACGACCAAAGCCTGCCAGTCGCGCGAGAATGGTGAGTGCGGCAATCAAGAGGGCAGCGCGCGCGAATCGCTCGATTGTTCGCGGTGAGCTCATCGACGTCTGCCGAAAGCATCCATCTCACGAAGCACCGGCGTGGACTCGATCACTTGGGTGAAACTAACCTTCTCACTCGCGAGCGTGAGGACACTGAGCACGGTCAGGACAGCTGCCCGTCGCAGCGGTCCACCTTGCATCGCCAGCCGCATTCCGAGGATGGCGCCGATCGCATTCGCGCCGCCGTCACCGAGCATGGTGTGTTCGGCCAGATCTGTACTGATCAGACCGCTAGCGGCGCCGATCGGCCCGGCGACGACCCCGCCAGCCGGGCCACCACTGGTCAGGACGCCGGTGGCGATCGCAAACTTCAACGCTCGCCCAGGACGCAGATCGAGCAGGTTCACCAGGTTTGCCGTCCCTGCGATGACGCCGCCGGCAATCAGCCGATCCAACGGGTGATCAGTGATTGATCTGGCTGCCCAGATACCAGCCGCACCCACACCCGCGATCTTGACCAGTCCAGTGGTGATCCGACCTTGGCGCAACGCTCTCAAATGCCCCTTGAATCCTTTATCAGCGCCTTGCTGCGGCCCGGCACCGACAATGTCGTCATAAACCCCGACAGCGCCGGTCACGAGGGTGAGGATCGCGGCGTCCCGCCGGGCACCCGTGGGCGCGCCGATCGCGCTTGTGAGCGCACTACTGAGAGTGAGCGCTGGCCCGGACAACAAACTGACCGCTTCACCGCGATGGTTAACCCGCGTCCAGACTCGGTCACCGCCGGGTGAGTGCCGCTGCAAGGAGCGGAGGGCGAACACCGAACTCAACGCGCCAGCGGCAGCTAGTGCCAGACGGCGGTTGAAAGTGCGCAGTCGCTGCCTCATCTGGGCGGGTACCTGTTTCTGTCCACTCACGCGATCGATTAGTTAGGTCTCGGTGGTATCGGCTCAGTTCCCTTGGTGGCACCGTACTGGCCGGTCTTCTTTTTTGCCTCATTCGCCAGCGCCCACACCACGCTGACTTGACCCGATGCGAACGTCGCGTTATCGACCGTCGAGATGATCGATGCCACCGATGCATCAGCCCGAGCAGCGCCGATCAGGCCCCCTTTGGCAGCCGAGGCGATATCGCCAGCGATGACCACATTGGCGCCAGCTTTATCAAGCGCGGTCGCCAGCGCGAGCAGCATCTGATTACGTGCGGTTGCTTGATCCGGTGCCTTGCCGCTGGTCACCAGCACGATATTCTGCGCTGGCGTCAGATCGGTGCTGTCTAGCTTGAGGACGCCGAGGCCACCAAGCCCACTGAGTACCGAGGTGATCGAGGCGCTGGGCTGAGGGGAGCCGCTCGTCGGCGGCACGATGAGTGCTGCGATTAAGGAGCCCA
>JBDTCL010000020.1:0-6031 GCA_039923595.1 Antricoccus sp.
GTAATTGGACAGTCGTACGGCGGATTTAAAGAGAGCGGAATCGGTCGCGAGTTCTCGATCGAGGGTGCGATTGAGTCATTCACCCAAACCAAGCAGATCAATATCAAGTTGAGCTGAGCCGCTCTACTGAACGGCACCAGCGAGGTCGCTTGAGCGCGTAGCGTCGTGATCGCCAGATTACGGCACTACCTCGCTTGGAGAAGCTGAGCGAAACGAACGTCCGCGGTTGAGGAGCAGACCCTCGCTCAGGCGCGCCCAGAATACGGGCCGTTTTTCGGATCTGCGGACGATCTCGAAGGGCCATCACGTCGCTCACACCCGGTTGCTGGCGTACTCGTGCTAATCGGCGCTGTCGGCGCGCTTGCGTTTGCGCTACTGCCGCACGGCGCTCGTACCGGGATCCCCGCAACACGGTAGTGAACAGCGTCCGACCATTGCTCCAAAGCAACAGTCTTGATGTCACCTTGGTCGAGTTGGATATGGCGCGGCTGCCCGATTCGGCGTGCTTCTGCTGATTGCAGCATTGCTTGCCTTCAAAAGTTCAGAGCGTCGCCGGATTGCGGTTTTCGGTCTGCTGTGTGCAGTCGGTCTCGGCGCAGCAGTGGTGATGCTGGCGATCGGGAGCCGCGGGATCGTATTAGGTGGCTTTTGGGTTTGGGTCGTCGTCCTGGCTCCGATTCCAGCACTTATCGGCGCTGCGGCCGGATTTGCCCGGTCCTGATGGAATAACGGCAGTCGTGATGACCGTTGGACTCCGCATGTCGATCTCAACTTTTGGTAAATACGGCGTATGGGCCGGCTACAACGTGATCAGCCCGCAGGTGAGTAGGGATTTAGAACAGCTAGGCATCGGCGCGGTATGGCTCGGCGGTTCACCTCAGACCCTCACCGAAGTACGAGCGATCTTAGATGCGACCACCGAGCTGAATGTCGCGACTGGGATCACGAATATCTGGAATACCGATCCGGCGAAGATCGCTCAAGAGTTCGCCGCGATAGAGGCAGATCACCCCGGCCGGTTCATCCTCGGGGTCGGCGCCGGTCATCGTGAAGCGACGAAGGAATACACCAAGCCATACGAAGCGGTCGTCAATTATCTCGACGTCCTCGATAGTGAGGGCCTCGGCAACGACCATCGCGTACTAGCTGCACTCGGACCGCGGATGCTGCGACTGGCGCGTGATCGTTCGCTCGGCGCGCATCCTTACCTCACCACACCGGAACACACCCGAGAAGCACGGTCGATCCTCGGATCTGAGCTATTTCTTGCTCCAGAACAAAAAATCGTGCCAACCACCGATCCACAGCGGGCCCGCGAAGTGGGTGGCAAGGCAGTCGATCAGCCGTATCTGCATCTAAAGAATTACACCGATAACTTGCGCCGGCTCGGCTTCGACGACGACGATTTCGCCGGGGGTGGCAGTGACCGGGTGATCGATGCACTGGTCGGCTACGGCCAACCGGCGCAAATCAAAGCCAAAATCGACGCCCACTTGCAAGCGGGTGCCTCACACGTCGCGATCCAGGTGTTGTCGCGCGATATCGTCGATGCAATCAGGCAGTTGAATTTACTGTCATCTTGATGTGCTGTTAACGGATTGGCGTTGTCGTGGACGAATTGAAGGACCGGGTCAAAGACGAGATTGCGGCGCATCGGGACCGTTGCGTTGCTTTCAGTCATCGGCTGCATGCTGACCCGGAGCTGGGATATGCGGAGTTCAACGCGTCGACCTGGCTGGCCGAGGAGTTAGCGAAGGTGCCTGGGGTGCGCGTGCAACACGGTGTTGGTGAGCTGCCGACCGCCGTGCGTGCCGAGGTCGGCAGCGGCGAACTTGTCGTCACGATTTGCGCCGAATACGACGCACTGCCCGGGATCGGGCATGCCTGTGGTCATAATCTGATCGCGGCCAGCGCCTTGGGAGCCTTCATCGGTGCAGCAGCGGTAGCTGATGATCTGGCGATGACGGTCCGATTGTTGGGCACGCCAGCGGAGGAGACGGGCGGCGGCAAGATTGATCTGTTGCGTCAGGGTGCCTTCGATGGAACCCACGCCGCGATGATGGTGCACCCCGGTGACCTCAACCGTGCGACGGTTGATCCGCTCGCGTGTGCAGCCTACGAAATCGAGTACACGGGGCGCAGCTCGCACGCGTCAGCTTCGCCGTGGACCGGAATCAACGCTCAAGATGCGATGGTGGTTGCGATGACAGCGATCGGTCTCGCGCGACAACAGTTCGAGCCACTTCAACAGGTCCACGGCGCGTTGCATGGTGCGGGTCTGGCAGCGAATGCGATCACAAGTTCGGCAACTGGCACCTGGATGATTCGCGCGGATTCATTTGAATCCTTGCGTCGGGTTCGCGACAAGCTACGCGCGTGCTTCGAGGCAGGTGCCCTGGCTACCGGCGCTACGTTGACGATGACGATGGATGGTCGGCCGTTCGGCTCGATGATCAACGATGCCGCGATGGCGGAGCTATTCACCCAGAATGCCGCCACCATTGGCAGGCAGATGGATACCTCAGACCGACCGCGCGGCGGGTCGACGGACATGGCCAACGTTTCACAGTACTTTCCCGCGATTCATCCGGGGCTTTGTTTGGGTGATGGATCAGCGATGCCGCATACAGTCGAATTCGCGGAACTCGCTGGAAGTGCCGCTGGGGATGACGCCCTGATCGACGCGGCACTTGCGATGGCGTACACCAGCGTCGACATTGCCTCTAGTCCCCAGCAGCGCGAACGGCTCCTCAGCAAAGTCGCGCCTGACACCTCGGGCGCGGGCGCAGAATTGGACGTCAAAGAAAGTACCTGATGGCGCGACCGGCATAATCCGACTATGGATACCGAGATAGCCACCACTGACCGTGTCCGCTATACCGTCACCGATGGCGTCGCTGACGTCCGGATGGTGCGCGCGGACAAGATGAACGCTCTAGATGAAGCGATGTTCGATGCGCTCATCACCACGGGTCTGCAGATCGCCGAAGATAACTCGATCCGCGCAGTCGTGCTCTCCGGCGAGGGCCGTGCGTTTTGTGCCGGACTAGATTTCGGCCGGTTCGCGCAGATGGAATCCGGTGAGCATCGAGCGCCGACAATATTCCCCCAGATCGGCCCGGCGAAGGTGACCGGTCAGCAAGCTCCGTATGTATGGTCGGTTATCCCCGTGCCGGTCATCGCGGCCATTCATGGCGTCGCGTTTGGTGGTGGCTTGCAGATCGCCCTGGGTGCCGATATTCGATTGGCCACCCCAGATGCGAAATTGTCCGTGATGGAGACGAAGTGGGGTATCGCCCCCGACATGACCGCGACCCAGCTGCTGCCGGAACTGATTGGCCGCGATAAGGCTAAGGAATTGACCTATACCGCCAAAGTAGTCAGCGGTGAAGAGGCTGCAGCGATGGGGCTTGTCACCCGCACGTGTGCTGATCCGTATGCCGAGGCGATGGCGATGGCCGCTGACATTGCCGGCCGCAACCCGAATGCGGTTCGGGCGGCGAAACGTCTGTTGAATATGGCCGGGCATGTCAGCCTTGAGGAAGGTTTCGATGCCGAGCAAGAGGTCGTCCGGTCGCTGATCGGTACGCCTAATCAGATCGAAGCGATTCGCTCGAATATGGAAAAGCGTGCCGCCACATACGCGGACTACGAAGATTAGGTTTTAACTGGTTTCAGACCTTTGCCGGCCTGTGATAGGTACGTAAAGATCGGCCACGCGGTCTTGAAGTGATCGCCTGCGATCGGCAAAACGCGATGGCGAGTCACCATCCAGTCTCGTCGCAAGATGACGAGGAATTGCACGTGCTTGAGCAGCAAGAGCACGAACTCGCGCAGGATCGCGCCGCGGGCGGCGCGATCCTGAATCGATGCTTTCAGAACTGGGCGATGCGCAGGAGTTGACCCGCTCGATGAGCGGCTTCTCCAGGCGGAGCCGAGTTCGGTGCGGAGCAAGTCACTGGGTTCGGTGGCTGGCAGCTGCTGATAATGCAGGTCGCGGGAGCGGGTGTCGTTCGACTGGACGACGTTAGCCAGCAAGGTGGTGTCGTTCGTCTGGGCGACGTTCGGAAAACAAGACGATGAATCGTCATCTGCAAAAGCAAATTTCAATTGTGAGTTGCATGGCTCGGTCGACCTAACATTCAACAAGGCCACCCGAATTGGCGATCTGACGTTAAGCATGTCTCAGATCGACATCAAGAACCGGGGCCACGCTGACTGCTGACGGTGGCCCTTCCGTGGATGGCCCGAGGAGCCGTCCTCGATAGGCGATTGCCGATCGGCTAGAGGACAGGTCCAGATCATTCGGAGTGTTGGGGCGCAGTCCGCGTCTTAAATAGATGGTCCGTTTGGAACGTCCGGCAGCACGGGCTATCCGCACAATCGGCGGCGGCAGCGGAAAATGACGCATCGATACGACCGCGGTTGTTCCGTCAAGCCGCCGAATCGTGTCAGTCCGGATTTCTTGAAGAATTTCTGTAGAGCTTTTTGGCACGAGGTTTAAACCAAGTAGTACCGTCATTGGACGACACAGTTATGCGCCATAGTTACGAGACTCGCCGCAGGCCGCGATTACGCGTGGCGGGTTGTTTGGTCGGGGGAGTGGCTGAGACGTCTTGTAAGGCAAGGGATACAAGCCACGAAGCAGCGAGCTCACGACACATGCCCTTCGCTCGGCCGGGCACGAACCTGGCTAACTGGTAAGACGAGCGCTGCATCGAGAATGTGCTTGCTGGTGCGACGACGCGGCAACCGAGCCGGCGGGTCGTGCGCAGTCTTCTTTGAACACCTCGCGCGGCTCATCGTCGCCGGTCTCGACGGACTGATCCTCCAGTACTTCTGCGATCCCGACGATCACAGGTCGAACCGCGACCTGCAGGTCTTCATCGACCTGGCGATCCCACGGGTTCCTGCCAGTGCCAATTTGGCAGGCGTATATTTCAGAGCGACCTCGGCGAAGACCGTCTGCGGCACGGAGTGGTGGGAGAGCTGGACGCCGTCGAAGGTATAGATGGCAATTTTGATGGGGCACTCCCTGACTTGGCCTGAACACATCGTAGATGTGCCGTCGCGCCACTCGTCAGGACGTCCAAACCGGGTCACGCTTGCTGTTACTACCGTAAGCAGTATCGATAATTCAGGAGATGACGCCATGACCAACCCCCGCCGCGCCCTAGTCGTGATCGACGTCCAGCGGGACTATTTCGGTGGTCCGCTAGAGATCCAGTACCCGATGCACACGGACTCCATACCCATGATTACGAGCGCCATGGACGCCGCGATGGCTGCGGGCATTCCCGTTGTCGTCGTGCAGCACACGTCGGGTGAGGGCGCGCTCATCTTCGACCCGTCCCAGCCCGGCTTCGAGCTCCACCCTGACATCGAGAGCCGCCGCGCACCCTCGTGGAAGATGATCGTCAAGCAGTACGGCAGCGTCTTCGCCGACACCGACCTTGCAGAATGGCTCCGCGATGAAGGTGTCGATACCGTCACCTTTGTCGGCTACATGACAAACAACTGTGTGCTTGCATCCGCAGTCGAGGCAGAAGGGCTCGGCCTCACTGCGGAAGTTCTCTCTGACGCCACTGGCGCCGTGAACCTGGCTAACGAAGCCGGCTTTGCCGACGCGAAGGCGGTCCATACGACCCTGATGACCCTCCTGCACTCCAACTGGGCCGCCGTCACCGACACCGCCACCTGGAAGAACGCAATGGCTGCGAGCATTCCGCTTCCGAAGGGCGACCTTGACACTTCTGCAGTCCAAGGGGCGCAGCACGCGGGCTGAAAGGTTCAGGCACGATGGCCCATGCGATGAGAGCCAGCACTGAATGCCTTCGCCACGCGGCCGCGGAGAACTGCTAAGAATGAAACCGCCATGAACACCTAATGAGATCGTCCCTATGCGGTGGTGGAGTCCGGCCGCGTGGGTCTGCGCAGTGATCTCAAAGTGCGGGAGTCAGTGTCGTTGCGGGTCGTGATGTTTGGCCGTAGTTTGAGGCCCCCGGCTTGCGGCGTAAATTGCGTCGCAGTG
>JBDTCL010000021.1:0-7032 GCA_039923595.1 Antricoccus sp.
CCGTATTCGGTCTCGATTCCGAATATTCGGCGAGTCAGCGGTGGCATCAGCAGTTACTCCTCTATATCCGATTGCGATGACGTGTCCGATGGCATTGACTCGTCGTCAGCGTGGTCGCCATCCCTGAGGTCAGCGATTGCGCTGGTCGCCGCGCCGATGAGCTCGGACAATTGCGCACCGACGAGCCGCCGGAAACTTCTTCCGGTTACCCCTCGCCGCAAGATCGCTACTTCCAGATTGGTTGCTCGATCGCGGCCATTTCCGTTGCCCTCAACCGCATCGAGAGCGCCGATGCACAGTTGCACCGCAGTATCTAGCGTTGCCACTTCCTGATAGCTCTCCTTGAGGTGGGTTGAGACAAGTTCGGATTGACCGCCCATCACAACGAAGTTCGGCTCATCGACCACCGAGCCATCGAAGGTGAGCCGGTAAAGCTCGTCTTTGCCCGGCTCGGTACCGACCTCAGCGACACAGATCTCCACCTCGAATGGTTTCATTTGCTCTGAAAAGATGGTGCCGAGAGTCTGCGCGAATGCATTGGCCAGACCACGGCCGGTCACATCCCGCCGGTCATAGGAGAAGCCACGCTGGTCGGCATAGCGGATCCCTGCCTGGCGCAAGTTCTCAAACTCGTTGTATCGCCCGACGGCAGCAAATCCAATCCGGTCATAAATCTCACCGACTTTGTGCAACGTGCTTGACGCGTTTTCAGCAATCATCAGCACGCCATCCTGATAAGACATCACGATGACGGTGCGGCCGCGGGCGATGCCTTTGCGAGCAAACTCCGTCTTGTCGCGCATTAGTTGTTCAGCGCTGACATACATCGGCATCGTCATCAGAGGGTGCCCTCGGCCTCGGCAGATCGACGACTACCCAGCCGCCTCAATCTAGATGATCGTTCGGCGTCGATTTGAGCGCATGTGCGCTCGATATCAGCATCGGGTATTTGGTGCGTGCCCTCGCGGTCGACCCGAAAGACGTTTGGATAAAGCCCTCGAGTGGCATCAGGGCCGCCGGTTGCAGTGTCGTCGTCAGCCGCGTCATAAAGGGCGGTGATCAGAATTTCCTCAGCTTCATCTTGGCCGAGGTCTTGCCGCCAAAGTTTCTTCAGCGAGGACTTCGCGAACATTGCCCCGGAGCCGATCGAGTGATAAAACCGCTCCTCGTAGCAGCCACCGGTCACGTCATAAGAAAAAATCCGGCCTGAGTCCTCGTGCGGACTGGCCGTGTCATAGCCGACAAAAATAGGGACTACGGCCAAACCCTGCAGTGCGATGGATAGATTTCCTTTGAGCATTTGAGCGAGTCGATTAGCTTTACCATCTAAAGACAGCGTCGCTCCCTCAATTTTTTCGTAATGCTCTATTTCTACTTGAAACAGCCTTACCATCTCCAACGCGATACCCGCTGTGCCCGCGATACCGATCGCCGAATGACTGTCGGTCGCGAACACCTTCTGAATATCGCGCTGTGCGATGACATTTCCCATCGTTGCGCGCCGATCACCAGCGATGATTACTCCACGGTCGTATGTCGCGGCAACGATCGTGGTGCCGTGGGGCGCGATACCGTCGGGAAGATTACCGGCAATTGCCCGCCGACCAGGGAGCAAATCAGGTGAAGTCGCGCGCAAAAAGTCGGTAAATGAGGGCCCGGTAACCGCGAGGTAAGGATCGGACAAACCGGTCCGACGGGAGGGATCGTTCAGGGAATGAGACACACCGCGACTGTACAGCGAGCAGCGGACTGGGTGCGTCGCTACTGGCCGCCCTTCTGGACGAATTGCTTCACGAACTCTTCGGCATTCTCCTCAAGAACGTCGTCAATTTCATCGAGGATCGAATCCACCTCATCGGTTGAATGCTGCGCACTCACCTGTGCACCGGCGGACGCCTCATCATCCTCGTCCCGACCGCCCGGTCGCTGAGCCTGCTCCTGACCTGCCATGGTGCTTCTCCTCTGCCAGCGAATGGTGCCCCTACGGGCAAATCTACTTGGTTGGCGTGTTACTTGCTGATTCCTGGTCCCGCCGTGAGCGCATCGACCAATTCTTTCGCGTCATGGCTGGCTTCGAGCAGGTCCGCGACGTGGGCCTGGGTTCCGCGTAATGGTTCGAGCATGGGTACGCGTACTAGACCCGGTCCCCCGACATCGAAAATCAACGAATCCCATGACGCGGCCGCTATATCGGCACCGTAACGACGAATACATTCGCCCCGAAAATACGCCCGCGTATCCGTTGGAGGATTGTCAATCGCCGCGACAATCTGCGCATCTGTGACCAATCGCTTCATCGATCCGCGATGAACCAGACGGTGATAAAGACCTTTATCGCGCCGAATATCGCTATATTGCAAATCGACCAGTGCCAGCCGCGAGCTCGCCCAGCCAAGTCCATCACGCTGTCGGTAGGCGTTGAGCAACCGCAACTTAGCGACCCAATCTAACTCCGAAGCAAGCAGCATTGGGTCTTCCTCTAACCGCATGAGGACGCTATGCCAGGTGGCCAATATATCGCTAGTTTGGGCATCTAAGTCTTCGCGCATATAGGCCTCAGCACGCTCAAAATACAACCATTGCAGCTGCAAGGCACTCATCGAGCGGCCGTCTCGCAATCGCAAGAGGTATTTCAAAGACGGATCGTGTGAAACTTCATGAAGTGTGTGCACCGGGTCGTCGACCGAAAGGTCCTCGGTGAGGAATCCATTCTCGATCATCGAAAGGATCAGCGAGGTGGTACCGATCTTCAGGTATTGCGAGGTTTCGGCAAGGTTTGCATCACCAATGATCACGTGCAGCCGCCGGTATTTTTCAGCATCGGCATGCGGTTCGTCACGGGTATTGATGATCGGCCGCTTTAGCGTCGTTTCCAAACCCACCTCGACTTCGAAGAAGTCCGCGCGCTGACTGATTTGGAAACCGTCAGTTTGACCGTCTTGGCCTAATCCGACCCGTCCTGCCCCAACAACGACTTGGCGACTGATGAAAAACGGCGTCAAGTGCCGCACTAAGGCCTCAAACGGAGTTGATCTGCGTACGAGATAATTTTCGTGGGTGCCGTAGGAAGCACCCTTGTTGTCAGTGTTATTTTTGTATAGCCCGATCAACGCCTCGCCTGGCACCGTCGCCGCACGTTGCGCTGCAGTCTCCATCACCCGCTCACCAGCTTTATCCCAGATGACCGCGTCCAGCGGACTGGTGACTTCCGGCGCGGCATACTCGGGGTGCGCGTGATCGACATAGAGCCGCGCACCATTGGTCAGGATGACGTTTGCCAAAAATGGATCATCGTCCTCATCGATGCCGCTGTGATCGAGTGCCATCATCGGTGCGACGGTGAAACCACGAGCGTCGTGGAGGGGATTTTCCTCAGTGAAGTCCCACGATGGTTTTCGGCGGGGCGTGTCGCTAGCGGCATACGCGCCGACAACGCGAGCGGACAACAGCATGGGATTAGCACCAGGATCGCCCTTGACACTGATTCCGTACTCAACCTCAGTACCAACAACGCGGCGCACCGTCACTAGAGGTACTGCCCGGTACTCGGAGTGGTGTCGATGGATCGACCCGCGCTTTTTGTCTTATTGGAGATCAGCGTTCGGATATACACGATCCGCTCACCCTTCTTGCCGGAGATACGTGCCCAATCGTCTGGATTAGTGGTGTTGGGCAGGTCCTCGTTCTCAGTGAACTCATCGACGCAGGCGGTCAGCAGATGTTGCAGTCGAAGTCCGCGTTGACCAGTTTCCAATAGTTCTTTGATTGCCAGTTTTTTGCCGCGGTCGACAATGTTTTGAATCATCGCCCCAGAGTTGAAATCCTTGAAATACATGACTTCTTTGTCACCGTTGGCGTAAGTGACTTCGAGGAACCGGTTCTGCTCAATCTCTGAGTACATTCGATCGACCACCTGCTGGATCATCGCATCGACAGTAGCTTCGCGATCGCCGTCGTTTTCGGCCAAATCATCGGCATGTATTGGCAGGTCAGAGGTGAGGTACTTGGAGAAAATATCCGCTGCTGCTTCAGCGTCTGGTCGCTCGATTTTAATCTTCACGTCGAGTCGTCCGGGGCGCAAAATGGCTGGATCGATCATGTCCTCACGGTTCGAAGCGCCGATGACAATGACATTCTCTAGACCCTCGACACCGTCGATTTCGCTGAGCAGTTGCGGGACGATTGTCGTTTCGACATCAGATGAGACGCCAGTCCCACGAGTACGAAAGATCGAATCCATTTCATCGAAAAACACGATCACCGGAGTGCCAGCGTTGGCCTTCTCGCGGGCACGGGCAAAGATCAACCGGATATGGCGTTCGGTCTCGCCGACGAACTTATTCAGTAGCTCCGGGCCTTTGATATTGAGGAAATAGGACCGGCCTTGTTTTTGGTGAGGGTCAAGCTCTTCGCCACGCGCGGCGCGGGCAGCGGCAATCTGCTTGGCTAGCGAATTGGCGACCGCTTTGGCGATGAGGGTCTTACCGCAACCTGGAGGGCCGTAAAGCAGCACCCCTTTGGGCGGTCGCAGCTTGTGCTCGAGGAAAAGGTCTTTGTGCATGAACGGTAACTCCACCGCATCGCGAATCAGCGCGATCTGATTCTTCAATCCACCGATATCGCTGTAGTCGATATCAGGAACCTCCTCGAGAACGAGGTCTTCGACCTCACTTTTGGGAATCGCTTCGAAAACATACGCTGACTTCGGCTCCATGAGCACCGAATCGCCTACCCGCAGATTCGTTTCGCGTAGTAGATCGGCCAGATGAACCACCCGCAGTTCGTCGGTATGCGTCGCCACCATCGCGCGATCGGTTATTCCCTCGCTGTTCTCGAGCAGTTCTTTGACCGCGACGACCTCGCCAACGCGGTCATAACCGATCACTTCGACCACGTTCATCGCCTCGTTGAGCATTACCTCTTGGCCGCGGCGAAGGTTACTAATAGAGATATTGGGTGCAACGCTCACTCGCAACTTGCGGCCACCGGTGACGATATCGATCGTGAATTCGTCGTGGGCCTTGATGAAGATGCCAAATCCGCTTGGCGGTTGAGCGAGGCGGTCAATCTCCTCGCGAAGATGAAGCAACTGTCCCCGGGCGTCACGCAGTGTGCTGGTGAGCCGCTCATTTTTCTGAGCGAGAGATTTTCCCGCTTCCTGCGACTCGCGGTAACGATCTGCGAGCAGCCGTCGCTCACCGGCATTGGACCCGGCGGTTCGTCGGAGCTGCTCTAGCTCATCACGAAGCGCTTGCAGGTGCTCGGCAGTCGGTTCTGGTGTGCCCATGTCTGGCAAGGTGCCTCCCTGGTTCTCCCCCCGCACAGTCGATGAATATTCCACGATCACGTGTGGACATCAGCGGCGTTATAGGCGTGGCCTGTGCTTCGACTCTATAGCGCACAATGAGTGCACGCCTGCCGGACACCGCCCTGACGGAAAATCCGGCAGAAAGGACCAAAACATCCAGGCACTTTGCTTACCGATGAATGCCTACCGATACCGTACCGATGAATCTCTTCGTGGAGGATATCTCGTGAAACTTGCAATCCATCTCGCCAAACTCACCTGGCCGGGAGGCCCGGTCGCCATTGGCAAGACCATGGGCGAGCTTGCCGCGATCGCCGACGAGACGGGCGTCGCGACCATCACCTTGATGGATCATTACTTTCAGATGGAACACTTCGGCGGCCCATTCGAGGACATGCTCGAGGGGTATACCTCGCTCGGTTTCCTGGCAGGTCAGACGTCGAATGTAGAGCTTGGGTTAATGGTGACCGGTGTGACCTATCGCCATCCTGGTCTGTTGGCCAAAATTGTGACCACGCTTGATGTGCTTTCCTCAGGCCGCGCAATGCTCGGCCTCGGAGCGGCCTGGTACGAACGCGAACACCTCGGACTCGGAGTGCCATATCCCGCCGTCGCCGAGCGCTTTGAGCGCCTAGAGGAGACGATCGAGATCTGCAACCAAATGTGGAGCGCTAACGATGGTCGGTATGACGGCAAGCATTTTCAGCTCGCTGAAACTATCTGCCTGCCGCAGCCTCTGCACCGACCTCGGTTGATGATCGGCGGTTCGGGCGAAAAGAAGACGTTGCGGATGGTGGCGCAGTACGCCGATGCTTGCAATTTATTTGGTACCTCGGTCGCTGATGTGCAACATAAGTTAGATGTCCTCGCCGCGCATTGCGATCGTCTAGATCGAGACGTCAATCAGATCAGCAAGACCATCACTGGCGCTGGTGATCCGGGCGGCGATCCAGAAAAGTTTTTGGCCCAGATGCAGGAGTACTCCAAGCTGGGTATCGATCAGGTGTGGGCCGTACCCAATCCCGATGATCCGATTGGCTGGATGAGCCGAGTTGGAGAGCAGGTGCTGCCCTCGTTGGCGGCGATTTAGCAAGTTAGTGGCGGCGCATCGGCGTTGAGAAACTTGTGACGGGTGTGACGAGTGCGCATCGTGGGAAATAGTGAATGTTCTCGTCGCGCCTCCAACGTTGTGCCCAGCTAGGCACTTAGCGTTAGCGGCATGTTTAAAGCTCGCGCTCTCGCGGCCGCCATTGTCGCGGCACTATTTACCGCATTGACTTTTGCTGCATTGTCTTGGGGCGTGGCCGAGGCGGCTGCGCGAGGGGTCAACGCAGCCAAACTGCCCTCGTTGCTGACACTCGGCAATTTTAGTGCCCTCGAATGGCCCTACCGCGTCGGCGGGGTGAGCCTTGGGGTGCATCTGAGCTTCTATGTTGGGCTCTTACTCATTGCGCTCGTCGCTGCGCTTATTACCCTTGCGGTGGTGAGCAAAGCATCGCCCCGGCACGGTAGTTCAGCATTCTTCGGCACGTGGATGGGCGTCATCATCGGTGCCGCATTAGCTGGTGCTGCCCTTTATTTCTGGCGAGTCGGCGACAACGTCAATTCGACCGCTGGTCGCAACGACTACCTGGTCGAGACCGTCAAGGGGATGACTTTCGGGGGTCTCATCGTCGGCTGGTTCCCAGCAATTTTCTCATGGGCAGCATTCAAGATCGCTAACC